>JACOTZ010000439.1 GCA_016178155.1 Acidobacteriota bacterium | reverse complement strand
GACATTCACCTGCCCGAAGCCCTGCCTCACACAGACACCCCTGTAGTCACGCGAAAAAAGCTGCCTGAACGCCGCAAACCCCGTTAGAAAACAGTCAGTTCCCGGCGGTGAGCAGCTTCCGCCTTAGGGTGAACATCCGCTTGATGACGCCACCCCCGAGATCGGCATCAACCTGTCCCTTCTCGGCGCGGTCCGCAGCGTTCAGCAGAGCCGCGTCCGCGAGCCTCTCCTTACGGGCAAGGCGTTGAAACCATCTCGTTTTGAAGACTCTCGGCTGGCCCATCTCAGGATTTCATGCATCCTGAATTCTATAGTACTCAGTACAAGAGTTCCAGGTTATTGAGTTCCAGGCTGTTCGCGTTCTGGGCCGGGGACGTCGGGCGATCGAGCTCGAAGCGATGGCCGCTCCCGAGCGCTTACGCCTGCAGCGGCCGGGCAGCCGAACCGATCGCGGCCGGCCTCTCGGCTGGCCGGCTACTCGTTGCGGAGCACCTCGATCGGGCGCTGCTTTAAGATGCGGAAGCTGGCAAGCCAACCGGCCGCGACGGCGATGAGTGCGGTCGCCAGAATCGAGACCAGATTCGGCAGCGGGTCGAACCAGACGCTCTGCTTGAGGAAACGAATCAATATGAGGTTCGAGAAGCCGGTTGCCAGCAGACTACCCGTCAAGCCGGCGACGGCGCCCACGATCAGAAACTCGGCCGAAAAGATACGGGCGATGCGCCCGCGCGTCGCGCCCAAGGTCTTGAGGATCACGACTTCACGCACGCGGCGGAATCGCGTCGCCGCCACGCTGGAGGCGAGGATGGTGACGCCCGCCAGGATGGTGAACGCGGAGATGAGGCGCACCACGACAGCAACCTGATCGACGACCTCCTGGATGCGGTCGAGTACGTCGGCGATGTTGACGATCGCCACGTCGGGGAAGCCCTCGTAGAGCGCGCGCTCGAGCGCCGCCATGCGCTCGGGACGGACGCGGACTCCCGCATAGTGCATGGCCGGCAACTGATCGAGCACGCCGGGATTGGTCACGAACTCGACATTCGAAATCAGGCGCTGGACCTCGGTTTGGTGCACGGCGGCAACGCGCATCCGCAGAATCGTGCCGAAGGCGTTGAACTCGATGGTGGACCCGGGCTTGACGCGGAGCGCTTTGGCGGCGCGTTCGGTGAGCGACAGCAGCGCCTCGCGGCCGGGCGGAACCGCCCGCTCCGGTTGCCACCACCGGCCCTGGAGGACCTGGGTGCCCTCGGGGAGCGCCGCCGCGGAGGTGAGCGCCCGCTGGCCACGGTAGCGCCGCGCGAAGCCCGAGAGATCGAGCTTCTCCACCGGAACGCCGTCGACCGCGTGCAGGCGAACCGAAACGACGCGGATCATATCCGGCGCGCGCTCGCCGCTGTAGGCGCGCAGCAGCCGATAGACCGCATCGCTCCGCGGCGGCGGGATGCCCAGCAGAAACGCATTGTTCATGCCGGGCGGCGCGCTGCGGCGAAGGTCCGCCAAAAGGGAGTGCTGCACCAGGTATACGGTGAGGGTAAACATCACGCCCATGCCGAGCGCGGTGAGAACGGCGGGCGAATGTGTTCCGGGACGGTAGAGATTCGCGAGGCCGTGGCGCAGGGAGCCGGGCAACCGCCAGGGTGAGCGGCGCACGAAGGCTTGCAAGGCGCGCAGCAGCAGCCAGGCGACGGCGGCGAGCACCAGCAGCCCGGCCACGATGCCGCCGACGAAATAGGCACTGAGCCGGAGCGCCTCGGGCTCGAGGCTGCCGATCAGCCACAGCGCAATGCCGGCGATTCCCAGCAGGATCAGGCCAACCGCGGCGAAGCTCGCCCGTGCATCCGCGAGCCGGCGGCGCCAGCCCGGGCGCACCTCGGCCATATCGCGGCGGAAGATCAGGCTGGGAGGCACGCGGCGGATGCTCAACAGCGGCGGCAGCGTAAACAGCACCGTGGTGAGGACGCCCAGAAGCAGCCCCTGGACGGCTGCGGCAGGGTCCCAAACAGCTTCCGGCTCTATGTCGAAGTAGCGTTCGAGGAAAACCGGAAACAGCCGCTGTAACGCGATCCCAATGGCGATGCCGATCAGGCCGCCCAGCATCCCCAGCATCAGCGTCTGGATCAAGTAGACGCGGATCACCTGAGACGAGCGCGCGCCGATACACTTCATGATGGCGATCGAGTCGAGCTTCTGCTGGAGGTGCGCGTGCATGGCCATGCCGACTCCGAGCGCGCCGACGATCAGGGCGATCAGGCTGACCAGGCTGAGGAAGACGGTCGAGTGATCCAGACCGCGCGTGATGAGCGGGTGCGATTCCCGCGCGTCGATGATGCGCGCTTCGGGAAAAGCCGCCTTGAGCTGCTCGCGGGCGCGCGCGACACCACCGGGCGTGCGGGCGGGGACGGCGAACAGGAAGCGCTGTGCGGCGCGGCTGCCCAGGCGGATCAGGCCGGCACGCCGCAGCCCCTCACGCGTCACGATGACCCGCGGCCCCACGTTCAGGGTGCCCGACATGCGGTCGGGCTCCATCGCGATCACGCCGGCGACGCGGAAGCGCTCGCCGCCCAGCCGCACGGTGTCCCCGACCGCGATCTTCAGGCGCAGGGGAATGTCATCGGAAAGCGCGATGGCGTGGGCATCGAGCTTGTCGCGCAAGGTGCCCGCGGGCTCGAGCTTGATCTCGCTATAGAACGGGAAGATGCGCGGATCGACGCCCTTCACCGAGACGAGCACGGGATCGGGTGAGTTGGCGGACGCCAGCATCGAGAGCGTCTCCGTGACCAGCGTGCTGCGGATGCCGCGCCGCTCCAGGCGCTCGATGGTTTGCTCCTGCTCGCGCGTGGGATAGGAGAACAGGCGCACGGAGAGGTCACCCGCCAGGATGTTGCGTGCCTCGCGCTTGAGCATCGCCCGGAAGGCGCTGGAAAACCCGCGCACTCCGGTGAGCGCGCCGACTCCCACGGCAACCGCGAGTACGACGAACATGAACTTGAGCGAGGACGCCCGCGCCTCACGCCAGGCGATCTTGAACGCGGTCAGCCGGCGCGGGAGGAGTTTCATCGCACCACGTCGTTGACAATGCGGCCGTCGGCAAGCGTCACCATGCGGTGCGCGTGCGAAGCGAGCTGCGCATCGTGGGTAACCAGCACGAGCGTCGTTCCTTCTCGAGCGTTGAGCGCCATCAGGAGCTCGAGCACATGGCGGCCGTTGGCCGAATCAAGATTGCCCGTGGGCTCATCGGCCAGCAGGATGGGCGGACGGACCATGAACGCCCGGGCAAGCGCAACGCGCTGCTGCTCGCCTCCGGAGAGCTGAACCGGGTAGTGGTCGAGACGGTCCTGGAGGCCGACGGCTTCGAGCAGCTCGCGGGCGCGGCGGCGGCCGTCGCCGTTCCCGCCCGTGAGCTCGTAGGGGAGCAGCACGTTCTCCTCGGCGGTGAGGGTTGGAATGAGCTGGTAGGACTGGAATACGAAACCGATCTTGCGGCCGCGGACGAGCGCCAGCTCGTCTTCCCCGAGGCGCGTGATCTCCTGATCGTCCAGTCGGATGGAGCCGGCAGTCGGAGAATCCAGCCCGGCGATCAAGCCGAGAAGCGTGCTCTTGCCGCTGCCGGAGGCGCCCTGGATGGCAACGAACTGCCCTTTAGGGACGTGCAGATCGACGCCCCTGAGGATTTCCACACGGTGAGTCGGAGTGTCGATAACTTTCGTGAGCCCGCGTACGTCGATCATGCGTGGCCTGCCTCTTTGTGCCGCCTAAGACTCCTATTATGAGGTCCGGGTTGCTATTCCTTTTGACGTTGCTGGCGCTCGCGGGGTGTAGCGGAGTTCGCGAGCCGGAGCCGCCGGCCGCGAGGAAGGAGAAGAGGGCCGCTTCGGCCGAGCCCGCGCAGGCCCGGCAGGATGACCGGCCGGTGATCGTCGCCTTCGGCGATAGCCTGTCGGAAGGCTTCGGCGCCGAGCCGGGCAAGAGCTACCCCGATTTTCTGCAGCTCAGACTGGACGAGGCCGGCTACAAGTACCGGGTGGTGAATCTCGGCGTCAGCGGCGACACCACGGCGGGCGGACTGGCGCGTGTGGATTCAGCAATCTCGATGAAACCCGCGATGGTGATTCTGGAGTTGGGCGGCAACGACGGCCTGCGGGGCATCCCGGTTACGGCCAGCCGCGCCAATCTCGAACAGATGATCAGCGCGTTTCGCAAAGCGGGCATCGAGGTGGTGCTGGCGGGCATGACGCTGCCGCCGAACTACGGCGCCGAGTACATCCGGCCGTTCGAGCAGATGTACAAAGATCTCGCGAAGCGGCACCAGCTACCCCTGATTCCGTTTCTGATGCAAGACATCGCGCTCCGGCTCGCCAGGCACCCCGGCCTGATGCAGCGCGACGGCATTCACCCCACGGCCGAAGGCAACCGGATCATCGCGGAAACGGTATTCGGCTATCTGCGCCCGCTGCTGCGCCGCGAGTAGAAATCGCGCGAATCCGGCCCGTGATCGTGACAAGGCTCCGCGGGAGCGATCGCCCCTTCGTCCACCCGGTCACCGACAAGCACGCGAGAGATGCGAGATAATCAAGCTCCAAAATGATGAAGCTGACACGCGCGGGTTGGGCTGCTCCCTTCGGGCTGATGCTCGCTTATGCCGCCTACCAGGATCTGGGGCCGCCGCGCCACTCGGCGCGCCTGGAGGTGGCGATCGAGCCGCGCATGCCGGCGCGGATCTATCTGTGGAAGGGCAACGCCCCGTTCCGGTTAGCGCCCGTGGACGCAGTCCTGCCCGTCAAGTCCGATCTCTACTATCGAGACCGTCTATGGACCAACGGCCCGAATCCCAAGGTCCTGGAAGTGATCGCCGGCGACCAGTATCATTACATGCTGCTCGAAGGAGCGGCAACGTTCCATTTGCCTCCAGGCAAGTATCGGATAGAGGCGTATCACGGGTTCTTCCACACGCCGGCGGAGCAGGAATTCGAGCTGAAGGCAGGCGACACGCGCAGGTTGGCTCTGCCCCTGAAACCTTGGGAGGGCGCCGACCCGGCAGCGTGGATTTCCGCTGACGATCACATTCATCTCACGCGCTCCCCCAAGGACGATCCGGTCTATCTTGGCTGGCTGCAGGCTGAAGATCTGACGCTCGGTAATTTTCTGACGTTGCAGCGGCAGATGGACGCCGCGGTGCAATACGCGTTCGGCCGAAAGGGAGAGGCGCGGCGGCACGGGTACTCGATCCGGCCAGGCCAGGAATCACGCAACGAGTTTTGGGGACACATCAACCTTCTCGGTGTAAACAGGCTCATCCGGCCGATGAGTACCGGGCTGATGTACGCCAACTCACCGGAGTCGTATCCGTTCACCAGCCTGTTATTCGCCGAGGGACGCAGGGCGGGCGGCACCGTCGGTTACGCCCACTTCTTCCAGCCGCCGCAGCACTCGACTCTGTACATGGACGCGGCGCTCGGCAACATCGATTTTGTGGAGGTGTTCCAATTCGGGGTGCTCAAGATCGAGCCGTGGTACGAGTTGCTGAATGCCGGACTGCGGGTCACGGGCATCGCGGGGAGCGATTTTCCCGTGCCATTGGCGAACCGCAAGCCCTGGCCGCATTGGCTGCCGCTGCTCGGGCCGGAGCGCGCGCTGGTGAAGGCGCCGCCGGGAGAGAACACGTATGACGCGTGGGCGCGCGGCGTGCGCGAGGGCCGGGTGGTGGTCACCAACGGACCGCTCGTAGAGCTGGCAGCCGATCCGCGGACCGGCCATGCGCGGGCAACCGCCGGCTTCTATCGGCCGCTCGAAGCCCTGGAGATTGTCCAGAACGGCAGAGTGGTCGCGGCGCGTCCGGGCGACGGCTCGCTCCGCCGGCTCACGCTGGAGACGCGCTTGCCGGTGGCGGAATCGAGCTGGACCGCGGCTCGCGTGCGCGCGCAGAAACGCAAGGACGAGCCGGACATCCAGGCCCACACGAACCCGCTCTATCTGCTGAAAGACAACAAGCCGGTGCTGGCGATGGAAGCACGGCGCACGCTGCTTGCGAAATGGGAAAAGGAACTGGCCTATTTCCGATCCGCGGACATCGTGTTCCCGAACGAGGCCAGGCGGCGCGAATTCTTCGCGACGGCGGAGCGTGCGTTAGAGGCATTGCGAACGCAATCATCGGCCGCTGCGCTGATGACTTCGCCAAAAGTTCAGGCCCTGAGATCGACCGCAACGTCGCGTCCCTCAAAGATTGATTGAGCGGCGGTGATCACACTTGCGCTGTAGCGGTCGAGCGCGGGTTACGGAAACGGCCAGGTTCTGAGGCCCGGCAAGAGCATCGCCAGCGCAAGCAGCACCACCGCGAGCCAGAGGGGGACGCGGCCGCGCGCCGCGTTCAATATCGCGACGATCAGAGCAGCCAAAGCCAGCACGGTACTGATAGACATCGCTCCTCCCTTTGGAAGACGCAGGACGCGATGCAACACTTTCAAACCGTGAGCACGTTTACATACGACAGCTCGGCGGAGCGCTGAGGAGAAACGCCGGGCGCCATGGCAATTGCATCCGTGAGAGCGCGATCCGGCAGTCCTGACCACGGACGCGGGGCGCGCGACATAGAAGTGGTGCGATGCACGGAGCGCTACCGAGCCGCGACCGTAAGGGAGCGGACGGAGGGGGGGTTTAGAGCATCTCGCCGACGAAAAACCGCCATAGGTTCGCCCTGCTCCTCGACGACATAGCGGATCGCGTCTCTTACATCCTGATCCTTCCACAGCCATCGTGTGCTTCCATGGCGCGCCCAGCGTTTTCGATCCTATGTTTCGCATTTCAACCCGTTCAAGCCGCGGCTGGCGTATGACTAGAACGCGTTCATGATGTTCTCGGGCCGAACCTCGGACTCCACGACAACGTGCACGTGGGTGGTACGCACATGCGCAGCCAGCAAGTTCCAGCCGCGGTGTAAGCAAACCTCCCGGATCGCCTGCAGCACCACCACCCGGCG
>JACOTZ010000438.1 GCA_016178155.1 Acidobacteriota bacterium | reverse complement strand
TGGACACTCTGGCTGCCGTTCCGCCGCTCCTCCCCGGCGTCGAGAGCGGAGGCGACGGATGCCACCTGACCGGGCGCGTCCGCATTGCTCACCAGCGCTATCCCGCGGCGGGCGGCTGGCCGCATTTTATTCCGCGGCCGTTGCCCGGCGCCTCGCAGCGGGCACGGCGGCGGGAAATAGCCGGCAGCAATCACGGCTCCAATCGGGTGAAGCCGGGCTGCGGCAGAACCGCGGATGCGCACATGCCTTAAGGAAGCGCATGTTAACGTATATCATGCCATTCACCAGACGCGATCTGCTATGGATGCCGGTGGCGGCGCCGCTCGCCTCGTTTGCGCAGCGACGCACAGGCAGGACGAACGTGCTGCTGGTCGCCGTGGACGACCTGAACAACCGGAGCGGCTGCTATGGCGATCCGATCGTGAAGACGCCGAATATCGACCGGCTGGCCGCGCGCGGTGTGCGGTTCGACCACGCCTACTGCAACTACCCGCTCTGCAATCCCACGCGCACGTCGCTGCTGAGCGGGCGCCGCCCCGAGACCACGCGCATCTACGATAACGGCACGGCTCCGCGGACCTATCTCGGCGACGTGGTGTTCCTTCCCGAATATTTCAAGGCCAACGGATACTTCACCGCGCGCGTGGGTAAAATCGCGCACGGCGCTTTCGAGCACCAGCTCAGATGGGACATTTCTGAGAGCCAGGCCGGCATCCCGCTGCGCGCCCCCGCGGCGGCCGCTGGAAACGACAGGCGCAGGAACAAGGCGCGCGCCGGCAGAGGCGGGGTCAAGCTGAGCTGGACCCGCACGAGCCGCAGCGACGCCGATGAACCCGACGGCGCCACGGCCCGCCGCATCGCCGAGCTCATAAGCGAGAACAAAGAGAAGCCATTTTTCATCGGATGCGGTTTCCACAAGCCGCATCTGCCGTGGGTGGCCCCGCGGAAGTACTTCGACATGTACTCGCCCGACCGCATCAAGCTGCCCGACACGCCGGCTAACGACCGGAACGATATCCCGCCCCTGGCGCTGACGCAGACCGCCGGCGATGCTGAGATGACCGACAGCCAGCGCCGCGAGGCCATTCTCGCCTACCATGCGGCGACCACCTTCATGGACGCACAGCTTGGGATCGTGCTCGACACCCTCGACCAGCACAAGCTTTGGGACAACACTGTGGTGCTGCTGTTCGGCGACCATGGCTGGCACCTGTACGATCACCTTCAACTCTGGCGCAAGATGACGGTGTTCGAGCAGGCGGCGCGCGCGCCGCTCATCGTGCACGCGCCCGGCAAGGTATCGGGCGTGGGCTGCCCGCGTCTTGTCGAGTTCGTGGATATCTATCCGACGCTCACCGAGCTTGCCGGTCTATCCAAGGCCACCGGCATGGAGGGTATCAGTTTCGCTCCTCTGCTCCAGGACCCGCAGCGGCAATGGAAGAAGGCCGCCTACACGATGGTGGCTCGCGGGAGAAACAGCTTCGGCCGCAGCGTCCGTACGGAGCGCCACCGCTACACGGAGTGGAACGGCGGCAAAGATGGGATTGAGCTATACGACCACGAGGTCGATATCAACGAGTGGACGAACCTGGCGGGCAATTCGAAGGTGGCGACGCTCCAACACGAGTTGCAGCAACTGCTGCACTCGGCGCAGAAGGGGAACGTGCCGCCGCGGGGGTGAGGGCATCTCGACACTCGCGGCGGCAGCCTGACGCGGCCTTCCAGTCCGCAGCCGCTGCGCGGCGCGTGGCGACGACAGGGACGGGAAACCGGAGTGAATTAAAGGGCCGGGGCGCGCGCTTGCCGTGGATTCCGCGACCGCGAGTCTCCGGAGGCGCGAGTCTCGGACGGGATTCCGAAAGTTTCAGCGGGGACCGGGCTCGCTTCCGCCGGCGCCGTCATCGGAGCGCTGGCGCTGCTTCTTCGGAGTCGCCTCCGGCGGGGGCGGCGGCGCGGGGCGCGGCCGGTACAAGCCAGTGCGCTCGAGCGTGACCACGGTCACGTTTTTCGAGAAGTTCCAGAGGCCCTCCCGGCTTCGCCTGTCGAGAGCAAGCCACCAGAGCAGTAAGCCGCCCACGCAAACGGTGATGATGGCCTTCATTGCGGACTCCGCACCCGTGCTGCTCGAGCGTGCAACAATTATAACTCGCACCCTTACGGAGACCGGTCCGATGAGCGCTGTACAACCTTTATTACCCCTGGCCGCCTGGCCCGCAACGCCGCAAACGCTGGCCGAGGTGGATCTGCCGCACGGGCTTCTGTCCGACCTGTTGCTGCGAAGGATCTACACCGAAGGAACAACCACGCTTCAGCACCTCGGCAATGTGTTGAAGCTTCCCTTGGCCGCTGTGGAGTTTTTCTTTCGCCGGTTCCGCGATCAGCGGATCCTCGATGTCAAGGGAATTATAGGCGAAGACTATCACTTTTCGCTGACGACCGCGGGACAGCGTCTGGCGATGAACCGCATGCGGGTCAGCCAGTACGTGGGACCGGCGCCCGTGTCGTTGCGGGATTACACGGCCGTGGTGCGCGCCCAGGCGGCCAAGGTAGCCCCCACCCGCGAAAATCTCCGGGAGGCGTTCTCCGATCTTGTCCTGACCGATGAAGTGATCGAAAAGATCGGCCCTGCCCTGATTTCACAGAAGGCGCTCTTTCTCTACGGCCCTACGGGGAACGGGAAAACCTGCATCGCGGAGCGGCTCCGGCGTGTGTTCACGGACTCGATCATCGTGCCCTATGCCATCGAGACCGATGGTCAGATCGTAGTGTTTTATGATCCCGTCCTGCACCAGGCCCGGGCGGGCGACTTTCCGGACCTCGATCCCCGCTGGGTGGTGTGCCGCAGGCCGGCGGTCATCGTGGGCGGCGAATTGACGCCCGCCATGCTCGAGCTGAAGCTCGACGAGATCTCGCGCACCTACTCGGCTCCGCTGCAGCTCAAAGCGAACAACGGCATTCTCATCATCGACGATTTCGGCCGCCAGGTGATTACGCCGCGCAAGCTGTTGAACCGCTGGATCGTGCCGTTGGACCGCCGCGTCGATTACCTGACCCTGCGTTACGGCGTCAAGTTTGAAGTGCCCTTCGAGCTGATGGTAGTGTTCGCGACCAATCTCGATCCCTCGGAACTGGCGGACGAGGCTTTCCTGCGCCGCATCCACAACAAGATCTATATCAGTCCGGTGACCGAGGCCGTTTTCGATGAAATCTTCCGCCGCCACACCGCCCAAAATCAGATCGAGTGCGAGCCGGACGCGGCGCCCGATCTCCGCCGGGAGATCCATAAGGCGGGCTGCCGGGAGTTGCGCGCCTGTCTGCCCGCCGATCTGTGCTCGCTCGCCGATTGGGTGCGGGCGTTCGATCAGCGCTCGGGCCGGCTCTTGCGTTCCGACCTGAAACGCGCCGTGGAGCTGTATTTCGCGAATTTGCCGCGAAGCACCGAGCCCGTCGTGTAGACGGCGCAAGCGCGGCTTTCTAAATCATGCCGGAAGAATTCATTGATTACTACGAGGTCCTGCAAATCAGCCCGAATGCCGAGGCGGAGACCATTCAACGTGTCTATCGCATACTGGCTGCCCGCTTTCACCCGGATAACCCGGCGACGGGGGATGTCGACCGCTTTCTCGCACTGAACAAAGCCTATGAGGTGTTGTCGGACGGGGAACTGCGTTCCGCCTATGACGTGGACTACGAGCTCAGGAGGGCGCAGCCGCTCGGCGTCTTCGAGCTGAAGGAATTCGCCAGCGGGATTGATGGCGAGAACAACCGTCGAATGGGCATCCTATGCCTGCTGTACAACCGGCGGCGCACCAACGTCGACTCGCCTGGAATCTCGCTGCTGCAGCTCGAGACGATCATGTCTCTGCCGCGCGAGCACCTGATGTTCACCATCTGGTATTTGCGCGAGAAGGGCCTGGTGCGACAGGACGAGCAGAGCGATTACCTGATCACCGCCGACGGCTGCGACTACGTCGAGGGCAACCTGCCTTCGCACCGCGCGCTCTACCGTCTGTTGAAGGCATCCGAGCTGGGCCGCACGGATCTGTCGGACGCCGAGGCACAGGAATTGGGGGACGCTAAGGGCGGCGCCTGAGGCCGGCCGCGCGCGGAGTGCGGCTTTGGCTGCGCGCTTCATCGCCCGGACGCGCACTCTGGGAGGGGCTCCACACGGTTCAGCCGTGCAAACTCAGTGAAAACTATTGCTGAGATTTTCGTCAAGGGAACACGACTATATTGGCGGCGACCGCCGGGCGAAGGTGCCCGGCGGCCGAGGCGGATGCAGCTTGTCGGATGGATTGCCCATCTGCGCTACCCGCAGAGGAGTGGGGGATTGCCCCTGGTTGCGGGCGGCTTGGCAATCCAGAAACGGGATACAGGGATGCCGTCCCGGAACCGAAGAAATTGTATGAGCCTGCCCGGCACGAACTGTGCCGATGAGACGGACAGGTCGTACGAAAATGGACCGCATGTTGCTGGAGAAAGGTGCGGAAGACCGGATGATTGCCCCGAACGCCAGACAATTAGGAATTCTTCCCGATGTAAGCCTGAGTCTACAGGTTTTCCTTTACCTGCAAGTGCTCGATCTCCTGACAACGCTGGTGGGCTTCAAGTTAGGGCTTTCCGAAGCCAGTCCGTTCGTTCGCTACCTGATTGGCTGGGGACCGGCGGCGGGCGTTCTGCTGTCGAAAATCGTCGCAGTGACGCTGGCCGGCATTTGCATCGCGGTGCGCAAAACTCACATCATCGGGTGGATAAATTACTGGTACGCGGCGCTGGTTGTATGGAACTTGGCGCTGATCCTCCTTGCCGGCAACAACGGTTAGTTCCTGGCGCCGGCGAGCGCGGCCGCGCCCGCGTGTCACAGCGTCACCGGTTTCCCCATCCCATGGCCCGCCTGTAGAAGTAAAGCGATTCGGCGAGGAGATTCCGCCTACCGTTTGGACGCGCCTATCGTGATCTGCAGATCGTAGTCGGCCGATACCGGGCGGCCTCCGATTTCCGCCGGACGGAATTTCCAGCCGCGGACTGCGTTGGCCGCGAACGTAGCCAGACTGCGCCGGAAGCCGCTCGATTCGGCTTGAGGCTCGGCGGACGTGACGCGGCCGGTTTCATCGATCCGCAAGCGGAGCTGCAGATCCGCGCCCTGCGCGACGAACGGCTTCAGCTCGCGCGGGAATGCGATCGGCGTCTGAGAAACGATCATCGGCGGCGAAAATTTCGGGGTGCGCACACCCGCCGCGGCGGCAGCTTCCGTCGCAGAACCCTCGGAAGAAGGCTGCTGCTGAGAAAGAGCGAGCCCGCCCGGCGCCGGTTTCGGCGGCTCCGCTTTGGGCAGTGGCGGCGCCCAGCCAGGCGTGTTGACAGGCAGCGTGACCGCCTGCTTCAGCTCAGGTGCGGCCGGGACTTGCAGCGCGTCCGCGCTCAAAGCGGGCCTCGAATCGCCGGCTCGCTTCCCGGCGTCCGGCGGAACGAAGCTTCGCGCCGGCGTCTGCGGCCGCGGGGCAGTTCGCTGCGCCCCGGCGGCTTGCGCAGGTGTCGCCTGAATCGGGCTGGTTTGCCGCGGCGGTTGCAGATCGCCGGACTGGCTGCCGCCAATGCCGCGGATCACCCGCATATACTCGCGGGCCGTGATCCGGTCTCCCTGGATCAGCTCGAGCTGAAGATCCACATCCTCGCCCTGTGGCACAAACAGCACCCGCCCGCCGCGCAACTGCGATTTGTCGAGCAACATGCCTTTGGCATTCGCGCCTTCGCGAATCTGCAGCAAGCCCCTGTCGGCGGCCAAGACCAGCCGGTTTCGCTGGTTCCAACTGATCTCCATCTGGATTTCAGTGATGCCCACTTTCAGACCCAGGGCGCCGAGCTGCGCGCTCCCTGGCCCGCTGCTCTGCGAATCTCGACTGACGAGGGAGGGCACGTAATAGGCGGCCGCGATCACCAGGCCGCTCGCGGCTGCAATCCCCGCCAGCCGCAACGCTCGCCGCCGCCGCGGCGGCTCGGTCACCTCGGGTTCAGTCCGGGCAGCCGACGACAGCGCCAGAACGGGACCGAACTGCTTGTGGAGGTGCGGCGCGGGGTCTGCGAACTGCGACCTGGTGAACTCAGCCCGCGACGTAGGCCCGCGGAAATATTGCTGATCGAATTGAAAACGAAGGTCCGGCGCATCGAACGGTCTGTCGAAACCCACGTAGGCCGCGGCCAGGGGAAGCCCCGCCTCCGGCGCGTGGATCACCAGGAACAGCGTATCGCGCCCGAGATGGCTCCGCAGGTCCTCGAGGTCCTCCGCGCTGGGTTTGCGTCCGCCCTCGATCTCGATCTGATAAGCCCCGATCGGCTTGATGCCGCTCGGCAGCCTCGAAACGCTCTCCACCGTGTCCCGGATCCCGCGCGACCGCTCGAGCGGCACCTGGCCATGGGGCAAAGGTTCGTAATCTTCGATCGTGATCGTGATGCCGCCAGTCCGGCTGACGTTGCCGAGCAGCAAACCCCAGAGAACTTCCCGGCGGGCAGCAACGCCGCGGACGTACTGCCGGATCTCGATCTCGAGGTTGCGGATGAAGTCCTGATCGAGTTGCAGCGATGCTTTACCCGGGATCTCAAACGAGTAGCACAGCCGGGCCGTCGAGGGCGCGGCTTGGGCCCCTAGTCCAGTCTGCATATGCGGTTGTAGTACTGATACCACATTCTCAACCGCTATTCCAGAGTTTTCTTCGGGAATAGTTGAGGGGAACACTCGAGCCCTCTACGCGGGGGGAGTTGCTCTAAAGACAGTCCGCTGCCGCGGTTAAAAGACATACATCGACCTTTCTGTTTGAAACGGGGTGACATCTATATGTAGGAGTTTCCTGACCAGAATCAAGAACTTACATGCCAATCTTTCACCCGCCCACGTTACCGCTCATCACCGCGGCCGTGTTCGCCGGCGAAAAAACCTCGCTTGCGGACCCCGTACCAGGCCGTTGTGAATGAACGTCCTACAGCTTCGAGCGATGATGAGATCAGAGGTGAGAATGCGCACAACAATCGGCACCGGCTTTGTGGCGGCAGTGGTGTTCGCCGCGACCGTATTGGCCTCCGCGAGTTGCCGGCGGGAACGGCCGCCTGAGAAGCTGTTCGAAAAGGCTGCGCCGGCGCATCCCGGAGACGTTACGTCTTACGCCGAGGTTGTGGATCGTGTAGCGCCGGCGGTCGTCACCGTCCGGTCGGAGCGCCGGGTCCGTGCGCCGCGCCCGTTCCCGTTTTTTGACGACCCGCTGTTCCGGGAGTTCTTCGGGTTTCGAGGCACGCCCCGAACCGAGCCGCCCCTCCGCCAGCAAGGTCTCGGCTCCGGCGTCATCGTCAACGACGAAGGCTACATTCTCACCAATCACCACGTCATCGACGGCGCTGAGAACATCAAGATCGAGCTGGTGGACCGCCGCTCGTTCAAAGCCCGCCTGATCGGGTCGGACCCGCCGAGCGACCTGGCTGTGCTGAAGATCGACAGCCGCAATCTCAAGCCGCTCGCGCTCGGTGATTCCGATCGGGTCCGGGTCGGCGACGTAGTGCTTGCCGTTGGCAACCCGCTCGGGATCGGCCAGACGGTCACCGCCGGCATTATCAGCGCCAAAGGGCGCGCGACCGGGCTGAGCGACGGCAGCTTTGAGGATTTCCTGCAGACCGACGCGCCCATCAATCGCGGCAACTCGGGGGGCGCACTGGTCAATACACGCGGCGAGCTGATCGGCATCAATTCGCAGATCGTGTCTCCGACGGGGGGCAATATCGGGATCGGCTTCGCGATTCCATCCAACATGGCCCGGCGCGTGAGCGAACAGCTCCTCCGCGGGGGTAAGGTGCGGCGCGGGCAGCTCGGCATTACAATCCAGCAGGTAACCTCCGACATCGCCGCCAGCCTCGGGATGAAAGAGGTCCGGGGCATCCTCGTTTCCGATGTTTTGCCGGGAAGTCCGGCCGAGCGGGCCGGCCTCAAGCGCGGCGATGTAGTGCTGGCAGTAAACGGGGAGAAGGTCGAGGACACCAATTCATTCCGCAACCGCATCTCGAGCGCGGGCCCGGGCGCGCGGGTGAGAATCACGGTGCGGCGGGGTGACCGCGAGCAGGAGATCCAGGTCACGCTGGGCGAGTTTACGCCGCGCGGTCCCCGCCCCGCCGAGGGTGAGCAGCCCGAGAATGGCACGGGCGGCAGGCTCGGCATCCAGGTGGAGCCGCTCACTCCCGGTCTCGCGCGCCAGCTCGGCGTGCGGCGCGGCGTACAGGGAGTCGTGGTCGCAGAGGTCGACCCCGCGGGCCCGGCCGCGGATGCCGGCATCCGCCGGGGCGACGTGCTCGCCGAAGTCAACCGCGAGCCCGTGCGCTCGGCGAGCGACGTCGCGAAGGCGCTCGAGCGTTCCGGTGCGCGGCCGGCGCTGATCCTGATCCACCGCGGCGCACAGTCGCAATATCTGACCGTGCAGCCCTGAGTTTTCAGGCCGCCCGACAGCCGTATCAGCGGTCTGCGGAAGCAGGCGCGGGCCAATCCCGGCGCGCGCCGGCGCATTTCTCTTTTCGCGAATGTTTGCGTCGAGATCGCGGTCGCCGGCTCAGCAGTCCGCTGCCGGGGGAGAGAACCCCGTGGCCGCGGGTGCTCGCAAGCCTCGACGCCCGCTAGCCGGGATCATCGGTCCCGGAGTTGGACGGAGAATACCGGGCCATGGAAGCGCGGGGCGATGCCGGCACGCGCCGAAGCATTTCCCTTTTCGTGGATGTCCGCGTCGAGCACGCCGTAGCCGGCCTGCAGGGTGACGCGCCCGACCGCGACGCCGCCTTGAAATACCGCGTGCACGTAGCGGCCGTAGTCGCCGAGCGTCATGCCTTTCACCTCGCCGGTCGCGCTCAGCAGCCGGCTGCGGGGAAGAACAAACACGCGGAACTCCATGCCCGCGAGCGGCAGCCCGATCTTCTGCGCGCGCGACGCCTCCACGCCGGCATCCACGCTCCGGAGCTTGCCTGACGCATCGAGGTAGGCGGCGCCCACCTGCAGACCCAGGTGTCCCTGCGGCCGCCTGAGCAGGTCGTATTGATAGCCTGCGAACAGATAGTCGACTTCGGCTTCAGAAACAACCTCTTCCTCGACCGAATACACGCGGCCTTGAAAAAGGATGTCGCGGCGCAGCCGGTTGCGTCCGGAAAACCGGTATGGAGCGCCCTCGATGAGGATGCGGTGCCGGCCCGCCGGCCTCCACGCCAGCTTGCCGAAAAACGTGAAGCGCTCCTCGAGGGCGAGGTCGCGCTGCAGGTCGACCGGAAAAATTCCGGAATCGAGCGTGCCCTCCACACTCGCGCGCCAGAACGCGGCGGTGATCTCCACACGTGCGTCGCCGCGCTCCTGCGCGAGCGCCACCGGGCAGAAGGCCGCAACTACAAGCAGCAGCAGCATCCAAACGGAAGATGGCCGCGCCGGGATTTGCGTTTCCGGGCGTCGCGCCAGTTTTTCACCGTGACCACCGAAATTTCTGAAATCAACTCTTTCGGCGGTGGTCCCAGAAGCAGGTATGGCTGCAAGAGTTCGGGACCTGCGCTGGCTTCGGTTGCTGATTCTGCTGCTCCTCCTTACGCCGGGGATGCTGCTGCTGGCTGCGGGCGGCAGCCCGCTCTGGTTCTGGTTCACCGTGCTGCTGTCGACCTTGTTGATCTGGTTGCTGCTCGGTTCGGCGCCGGACGACGAGTTCGGAGCATCTCCGGCCGTGGCGGCGCCCGTGCCTATTCCCGAGCCGCCCCCCGATTTCATCGAACGATCGATGAACGTCAAGGAGGCCGTCGAGATCGATGGTGTGCGCGTGTTCCGCGGCTATCTGCGTGAATCGGCGGCCGCCGTATACGCGCGGCTCAAATCTGCGTTCTCGGATCGCATCGTGCCGATGATCCAGCCGGAGCGCAACGGCGGCGCGGCCATCGTGCTCGTACCCAGGCCGGTCGAGCAGGCAGCGATGGAGAAGAAGGTGCGCCCGTGGGTGCACTGGCTGCTTTTTTTCCTGACCTTCGTCACCACGACCTTCGCCGGCGCCGCGCACCAGCGTGTGAATCTGCTGCGTGAACCCGAGCAGTTTGCTGTTGGACTGCCGTACGCGCTCGCTTTGCTCGGGATCCTGGGGCTGCACGAACTCGGGCATTATTTTACGGCGCGATATCACGGCATGCAGGTGACGCCGCCATACTTCATCCCGGTGCCGTTCGCGCTCGGCACGTTCGGCGCATTCATCCAGATGCGCTCGCCCGCCGAGGGCCGGCGTCCTCTGTTCGATGTCGCGGTGGCGGGCCCTCTCGCGGGACTCCTGGTGGCCATCCCGGCGCTTTACTTCGGACTTCGCGGCTCGGAAATCCTGCCCGCCTCGCCCGAGATGGCGCGCGGCATGGCAGGCCCGCTGTCGCAGGTCTCGATTCTGCTCTCGCTGCTGATGAAAGCGTCGCTCGGCGATGCGCTGGTCTCCGGCGAGGCGCTGCGCCTCAGCCCCATGGCTTTTGCCGGATGGCTGGGGCTCCTCATCACCGCTTTGAATCTTCTTCCCATCGGCCAGCTCGACGGCGGGCACATGGCGCGCGCGATGTTCGGCACGCGCGCGGGGATGGTGGTGAGCTGGTCGTCCATGACGGCGCTGTTCCTGCTGGCATTGTTCGTCTGGCCGAGCCTCATGACGTGGGCGATCATCGTCTTCTTTCTGGCGGGCCGTCCGATGCCCCCACTCAACGACATCACGCCGCTCACACCTGGCCGCCGGTTGATCGGCCTCGCGGCATTCCTACTCCTGCTTGCGATCCTGCTACCTGCGCCTCAAGCTCTGCTCGGGGGAATGGATTACGTGTAGGCACCGGACGGTTTGCGCACTCGAAGCCTTGCGCCCGCCGTAAGAAGACAGCGGTTGACCGTGTGGTTAGCAGCCGGAGTTCGCGCCGCACTCGCAGCACAACACTGGATCCTCTCGAGCTGTCGTCGAGCACGGTTCGGCCCGCGCGCAATGCGGGCCGGAGCCTGCGGCAACAGCTCAGGGGACGGCCCTCCACGCCGTCCCCGGATGACTGCGCTTTCCGCAAAAACCAGCGACGTGCTACTTCCTCTGGGTCTCCGCGGTCTTCGCGCCGGTCGCCGAAACCGGGATCTCGCGGCGGCGCTGTTGGGATTGCTCGAGGGGAATGCTGACGGTAAGCTCGCCATTTTTGAAATCGGCGCGGGCCTGCTCGGTCTTGGCATTGTCGGGCAGCGGGATGCAGCGCTCGAACGTGCCGAAGGAGCGTTCTGAGCGGTAATACCCGCGACCCTTCTCCTCGTGCTCGCGGCGGCGCTCTCCGCGGATGACGAGATCACCCTCTGAGATCTCCACCTTGACGTCCTCGGGCTTCAGTCCCGGCAGGTCGGCGCTGACTGTGAGACTGTTGTCGCGTTCCGCGATCTCGATCGCGGGCGACCACAGACCAACCTCGCCCTCACGCTGTTCCGTGAATCCCGAGAACGCCCGTTCCATTTCCTCGGTGATCCTGCGCAATAGTGAAAGCGGTCTGGCAGCGAACAGCTCGCCCGGGCTATAGGAAAACAAGGGATAATATCCTTCCCTCCGCATCACGTCCCGGCCGCGGCCAGTTCTGCGAATATCCAGTTCTGCCATACTTCCTCCTTGGTGTTAAAACCTCGCCTCTATGCAGGCGGTGCCCTGCCCGCATCCAAGCGTATTCATGTGTCTGTCTTCTAATAAGACTGAAGAGCGCGCCGCAACGTGCATGGCGGATCACGAGAGTTACGGTGACGAAGGAATCCATCGCTGCACGGTCACGCGGAATACAGTTCGCCCCAGGAGCGCCATACTAGAAGTAGGGAGCGGATATGGGACCGGTGTTTCGAGACCGAAGCGAGGGAGGGCGCGCTGTCGCTGGCCATTTGCGCGCCTATGCCGACCGGCCGGACGTGCTTGTGCTTGCGCTTCCTCGCGGTGGGGTTCCCATCGGATATGAAGTGGCCCGGATGCTTCGGGCGCCCCTCGACGTATTCGTCGTGCGCAAGCTCGGCGTACCGGGCCACGAGGAGCTGGCCTTGGGCGCGATCGCGAGCGGCGGCACGCGTGTACTGAACCAGGAAATCGTCGGCATGTTCCAGTTCTCCGGCGGCATCATTGATGCGATCGCGGATCGCGAACAGCGGGAGCTGGAGCGTCGCGAGCGCGCCTACCGCGGCGACCGGCCTGCGCCGGTCATCGAAGGCCGTGTCGTGATCCTGGTCGATGATGGTCTGGCCACCGGCGCAACCATGCTGGCGGCGGTGCGCGCGGTCCGGCAGCGCGGACCCAGCCGCGTGATCGTTGCCGTCCCGGTGGCAGCGCGTGCCTCCTGCGACGACCTGCGGCGCGAAGCGGACGAAATTGTCTGCGCCTCCACGCCGGAGCCGTTCTACGCCGTGAGCGCCTGGTACGAGAACTTCAGCGAAACCACCGACGAAGAGGTTCGCCGGCTGCTCGAGGAGGCAGCGACGCAGCAGCCCAGTGCACCCTGACCCCAACGCTCCCGGAGGCTGGATATGGACAGACTCCGCGACATCATCCGCAGTCACGCAGTAACGATTACATCGATTGAAGACGATTACGCGGACCTCCTGCGGCAAATCGGCGACGCAAGGATCGTGCTTCTGGGCGAGGCATCGCACGGCACGCACGAGTTCTATGCGGCGCGCGCGCGCATTACGCGCCGGCTCATCACCGAGAAGGGATTTACCGCGGTAGCGGTGGAGGCCGATTGGCCCGACGCCTACCGCGTCAACCGCTATGTGCGCGGCCTCAGCCCGGATCGGTCGGCGGACCGGGCCCTCGGTGATTTCGAGCGCTTCCCGGTATGGATGTGGCGAAACACCGATGTGCTCGAGTTCGTGAGCTGGCTGTGCGAGTACAACGGGACGCGCCGCGCGGGCGAGCCCCGCGCCGGCTTCTACGGGCTCGATCTTTACAGCCTCAATCGCTCGCGCGAGGCCGTCATCCGTTACCTCGATAAAGTGGACACCGAGGCCGCCCGCCGCGCCCGGTTCCGCTACGGCTGCTTCGATCATTTCGGCGAGGATCCCCAGTCATACGGCTATGCCGCCAGCTTCGGCATGAATGAATCCTGCGAGCGCCAGGTGATCGAGCAACTGCTTGAGCTGCGGCGCCAGGCCGCCGAGTATGCCACGCGCGACGGCCGCGTCGCCGAGGACGAGTTTTTCTACGCCGAGCAGAACGCACGGCTCGTGCGCAACGCTGAGCAATACTACAGGTCCATGTTCGGCAGCCGAGCCTCGTCCTGGAATCTTCGCGACCGGCACATGGCGGATACCCTTGACGCGCTCGTTCAATACCTCGGCCGGAGCGGCGGGACGCCTAAGATTGCGGTGTGGGCGCATAACTCGCATCTCGGCGACGCCCGCGCCACGGAAATGTCGGAACACGGCGAGCTGAATCTCGGGCAGCTCGTGCGCGAGCGTCACCGCACAGCCGCGTTCCTGCTGGGCTTCACCACCCATACCGGCACCGTGATGGCGGTATCGAACTGGGGTGAAAATCCTGTAGTCAAGCGCGTGCGGGCCGGGATGCGTGACAGTTTCGAGGATCTGTTCCATGGCGCCGAGCTGCGGCGCTTTCTCCTTCCCCTGCGGGACGAGCCGGTCGCGGACGGGCTCCGCGAGCCGGGGCTGGAGCGGGCCATCGGCGTTATCTACCGGCCCGAGTCCGAGCGCGTCAGCCACTACTTCTACGCGCGGCTGTCTGAGCAGTTCGATGCCGTCATCCATTTCGATGAGACATCGGCGGTGGTGCCGCTCGGGATTGCCCGCGAACCCGAGCCGCAGGAAGCGCCCGAGACGTTTCCCTCGGGTCTGTAGCCGCGTGGGCGGCAGATTGAGTTGAGAGGTGTTTCAGGTGCCGAATGTCACACGAGAGCAGATCGAACGGGCGGTGCGCATTCCGCCCATCGGACTCGAGGGCGACCTGGTCGTTCCCGAAAACAGCGCCGGCATTGTCGTCTTCGCCCACGGCAGCGGCAGCAGCCGGCAGAGCTCGCGCAACCGCTATGTGGCCGGCGCGCTGCGGCAGGGTTCGCTCGGAACGCTGTTGATGGACCTGCTCACCCGCGACGAGGAGGCGGTCGACCTGCGCACCGCCCACCTTCGCTTCGATATCCCGCTGCTCGCCGAGCGCCTGGTCCATGCGACCGACTGGCTCCTCGCACAGCCCGAGACGCGCGAGCTGAAAATCGGCTATTTTGGCGCCAGCACCGGCGGCGGCGCGGCTTTGGTCGCCGCGGCCCGGCGTCCCGGCCGCGTCGGAGCTATCGTCTCGCGCGGCGGGCGGCCGGACCTCGCCAAAGCCTCGCTCGCGGAGGTCCGGGCGCCGACGCTCCTGATTGTCGGCGGAGACGATGTTCCGGTCATCGAGATGAACCGCAGCGCCTACCAGGACCTGACCTGCGAAAAGGAGATGCAAATTGTTCCCGGAGCGTCCCATTTATTTGAGGAGCCCGGCGCGCTCGAGCAGGTCGCTGACCTCGCACGCCGCTGGTTCGAGCGCCACCTGGGGGGCGTCTAGTATGCCGCCCGCATGCCGCCTGCTAAGGCGCGCGGCTCGGAAGCGTTGATTCTGAGCCGCGACCGTGAGGAAGGCGGCACACCACGATTTCGCGCCGGAGAAGGAGGGACGCCAAAATGATCCGAAGCTTGAAAGAGACCCGCGGCACAGCCATTCATGCCACAGACGGTTTCATCGGCAGCGTGCACGACCTCTACTTCGACGACCAGAGCTGGCGCATCCGCTATCTCGTCGCGGATACGGGCAAGTGGCTGCCGGGCCGAAAGGTGCTGATTTCGCCGGAGGCCTTTTCGCACCCCAACTGGCGCGACTTCATTTCGCTGAATCTCACCCGCGAGCAGATACGCAACAGCCCGGACATGAACACCGACCTGCCGGTCTCGCGCCGGCAGGAGCAGCAATTGGTTGCACACTATGGCTGGACGACCGAATGGCTCGCGCCTGTCCCCGAGCCCGGCGCGCTCTCGGGGATCTCCTACGAGCCCCTCCCCGCCGAAGCCCGCGAACCGGAGCACCCGCACGATCCTAACTTGCGCAGCGCCCACGAGGTAATCAGCTATACGGTACAGGCCACCGATGCCAACATCGGCCACATCGATGATTTTCTCTTCGATGACGACGCCATGCTGCTGCGCTATGCCGCGGTCGACACGCGCGACTGGCTGCCCAGCCGCAGCGTGCTGATTCCCGTCCGCTGGATGCGGGGCATCCACTGGGCGGAGTCGCGCGTCCTGGTCGACGTCGACCGTCACGCCGTGAAGACAAGTCCCAAGTTCGAGCCGTCCATGCTCCCGCTCGATGCCCGCTATGAAAAGGAGCTGCTGCGCCACTACGACCGGCCGGTCGTGGAAAGCCGCTGAGCCGGCAAGCGCCCTGCCCGAGGCCCGGCTATCGCGAGACGGATTTCAGGAGCGCGTCGAACGCGCCCTTTTGCGCGGCTACCGTCTTCTCCGGTCCCGTGAACTTGAAAAAGACTGCTCCCTGCGGACCTTCGACGATCGCGCCGAGAAGACGGTATCCGGGTTTGGGAGCGCCCGCCTGCATCATCGGCCCGCCGGAGGGTTTGTACGTTCCGGCCAGATCGATGCGCGTCACCGGCAGCCCGTTGACAGTGCCGCGGGAGATCTTCGCGAGCCGGTCGGCCGCGCCTCCCCCCGGCGCATCGAACTGCCCGATCCAGCGCTTGATGTTTGCATCGACACCGCCGCCCTGGCCGGGACCGAAATAGAACACCGCGCACTCCCCGTCCTCTCTGTCGCCGGGCGCCCTCGGCACGGCATAAGTAGCGGCGCGCATCGGCCGCTCCGGTTGCGCCTTCCAGGTTGCCGGTGCCGTCCACTCCAAGCCTCCGGCCGCAGCCGCGAACGCGGGCGCAGCGCTCGCGGCCAGCGCCAGAATTGCGAGCGTAGATCTCACACGGTCCAGTATCCCCCAGAGTGTGACCATTCGTCACGCGGTGTGCCGCATCGCACAAATGTTGTACCGTCGCAAAGCTCGTCATGCGGCGGCCGGTCGTATCAACGTTCTTAAAGCCGAGCCGCGCGCGTAAGCAAGCGCAGCGGGACGGGGCCCGCGCTCAGCGCCCCGAGCGTTCCCACGCCACCTTACCGCCAATGATGGTCATGACGGGCTCGATGTTCTGGATCTGCTCTTCCGGGCAGGTCAGGTAATCGCGGTCGATCACCACCAGGTCGGCCAGCTTGCCCGGCTCGAGCGAGCCCTTGGCCGCCTCGGCCTTCTGCATGCGTGCGCCCCAGATCGTGTACATCCGCAGGGCCTGTTCGCGTCCGCTCCGTTCTTCCGCATGGAGAACCCGGCCGTCCACCATTCGCCGGGTCACCGCGGTCCACATCCCCAGGAAAGGATTATAGGGATTCACCGCGCCATTTTTGTCCCAGCCGATCATGTGGTCGCTGCCGCCGGCGATGGTCACGCCGCCGCGCAGATACGAGCGCAGCGGGAAGAAATAGCGCATGCCTTCGTTACCGAAGACCTTCTCGAGCGCGGGTCCGTCGAGGTACAGCCAGGCGGGCTGCACGTCAGCGAGCACGCCCATCCGCGCGGCCCGCGCGATCGCTTCGGGGCTCTGAAAGCTCGCATGCATGAGGTGCGACCGCGTGGGCGCCAGCGGCCGCTCCCGGTTCAGCGCCTCGAACGTGTCGAGTAGAGCGTCGATGGCGCCGCCTCCCTGCGAATGTGCAGTCAGCGCGAAGCCCTTGTCCCGCGCCGCCCGCATCGCCGCGGTGAGCTTCGCCGGTTCGACGAAGAGCTGCCCGCGGTCGTCCGGGTTCGTCTTCCCGTAGAGCTGACGGCCGAACGGCCCGTAGGGATGCCGCTGGTAGGCGGTGCCGATGGTCATGCCGCCATCCAGCGTGATCTTGAAGACGGAGAGCCGCAGCCAGTCGTCGCCCTCGCCGCCGCGCAACGGCGACTCGCGGATCTGCTTCACGAGCTGCTCCGCCGGCGCCGAAGCATCGATGCGCCACGTCATCGCGACCCGCAGCGGCAGCCGGCCCGCGCTCTTCAGCTTCCGGTATCGCTCGATCCCGTCCGGCGTGAGCGCCCGGTCGATGATCGAGGTGAGGCCCGCCGCCACATAGCGCTTGAGCATCCCCTCGAGCGCGTCGACACTCTCGGCCTCGGTGAACGAGTCGTTGCCGCGCAGTCCTTTGAGCAGGCGCTGCGCATTTTTCAGGATTCCGTTCGGCTCGCCGCGGGCGTCTTTCACGATCTCGCCGCCCGGCGGGTTCGCGGTGTCGCGCGTAATGCCGGAGTGTTTCAGCGCGTACGTGTTCGCCACCACCACGTAGCTCGCGTCGAACATCACCGGGTGCTCGGTGGTGACGTCGAGCACCTCGCGCGTCGGCATGCGCATTTCCTTGAGCCGCGTGGGAAACGTGCGCGGCACCACGATCCACTGGCCCTTCGGCGTGGTGCGCGCGCGTTCGCGGATATAGCTTTGCACCGCCGCGAAGGAATCGAACTTCGGCAGACGCCGCCGGAATTCGCTCTGGCCCGCGCCCTGCGGGTGGACGTGGCTGTCGATCAGCCCGGGCAGCACGGCGCGCCCCGCAAGATCGATCATGCGTGTGCGCGCGCCGCGCTCGGCCCGCAGCACCGCCTCGTTCGTTCCTACCGCGGTGATGCGGCCTCCCTGGATGGCGATTGCCTGCTGGATCGAGAATTTCTGATCGACGGTCACGATCCGGCCGTTGTGAAGAATCAGGTCCGCGTTCGCGGCCGCCGCCACCGTCGCGGCGAGAAGAAGAAAAAGAATGACCACGACTGGATTCTATCGAACGCCGTATCCTGTTGTTGTGATCCGAGTATTCCTGAATGGTCCGCTGATCACCGATTCCGGCATTGTGCCCGACGGCGTGCTGATCGCGCGCGGCGACCGCATCGAGTGGGCCGGCCGGCGCGGCGATCGCGGGCAGCCGGCTGACGCGGAAGTCATCGACGCAGCCGGCCGCTACATCGCGCCTGGGTTTATCGACATGCACATCCACGGCGGCGCCGGAAGCGACTTCATGGACGCCACGCCGGCGGACGTCGAACAGGTATTCCGGTATCATGCCGCGGGCGGCACCACATCGCTCTGCCCCACCACCGCGACCGCGCCGCTCGACGAGATCCTCGCCGCGCTCGATGCCATCACGCAATACCGTTCGTCGGGCATGCGCCACGGCCGTGCGCTGGGCGCTCACATCGAAGGCCCCTACCTCACGCAGAGCAAGCGCGGGTGCCACCTGCCGCAGCACGTCCGCAATCCGGAGGAGCGCGAGTGGAAGCAGCTTCTCGAGCGCGGGCCGGTCGCCTCCATGACGCTCGCGCCCGAGCTGCCCGGCGCCGCGCCCCTCATCGAGGAGTTGCACCACCGCGGCGCCATCGCCAGCGCCGGCCACAGCGAGGCGCTGTTTCACGAAATGCAGGATGCCGCCGACCGCGGCGTCCGCCACGTCACGCACCTCTACTGCGCCATGACCGACGCGCTGAACAACCGCTGGCGCGGCACGCCCAACCCGCGCAGCGCCGGCATGGTCGAGGCCGTCTACCTCGACGACCGCCTCAGCTCCGAGTTGATCACCGACGGCAAGCACCTGTCGCGCGAGATGCTGGTGCTCGCGCTGCGCAACAAGGGCTATGAGAAGCTTGCCATCGTCACCGACGCGATGCGCGGCGCCGGCATGCCTGACGGCGACTACGCCTTCGGCCCGCGGCACGGCATGGTGGCGCATGTGCGCCATCGTGAGGCCCGTATCCCCGACGGCACCGCGCTCGCCTCGTCGGTGTTTCCCATGAACGAGATGGTTAAGACCTTCCGCGACCTCACCGGCTGCCCGCTCTGGCAGGCCGTCCGCATGGCCTCGCTCACGCCCGCCGAGATTCTCGGGAAATCGCGGGAGATCGGCAGCCTCGCCGCGGGCAAGTACGCCGATGTGATTCTGTTCGACGACGCGGTGAACGTGTCGGGCGTGTACGTGGGGGGAGAGGATTCAGTGAAGGGCCGGGGGGGCGTTGTCGCATGTGAGGCGGCGGTAGAGACGAGGATCGGCTCGCACGCTCACAGCGGCCCATTCCGAAAGAGAATGCGCTTCATCCCCGCCCTCCTGCTCGCTGCCGTAGCGCTCGCCGCCGCGCCGCCGCGCCGCATCGTCTCCACCGCGCCCAGCATCACCGAGACGCTCTTCGCCCTGGGCGCGGGCGACCGCGTCGCCGGCGTCACCGAGTATTGCCGTTTCCCGCCCGAGGCCGCGCGCCTGCCCAAGATCGGCGGCTACCTCCAGCCCAATATTGAGCGCGTCCTGGCGCTCCGCCCCGACCTCGTCGTCATCCCCGAGACGCCGCTCCACTCGCGCGACCGCTATGCGCTCGTCAAGCTGCGCACCCTCGAGGTTCGCTTCGACTCGATCGCCGACATCCACAACGCCATCCGCGACCTCGGCGCCGCGCTCGCCATCCCGGAGCGCGCGGCGGCGCTCCACGCCTCCATCCGCCGGCAGCTCGACGAGGTCCGACGCCGCGCCGCCGGCGCGCGCCCGGTCAAGGTGATGTTCGTGGTCGGCCGCAACCCCGGCTCGCTCGAGGGCCTCATCACCGCCGGCAAAGCGTCCTACCTCACCGAAGTCATGGCCATCGCCGGCGGCGTCAACGCCTTCGCCGACGCCGTCTTCTCGTTCGCCAAGGTTCCGCAGGAAGAGGTCCTGGCGCGCAACCCCGAAGTCATCATCGATATCGGCGACAACGCCCACACCTCGCCGCTCAACGCGGCGCAGAAGCGTGAAATCGTAAACCTCTGGCAGCGGCTCCACACGGTGCCCGCGGTGCGGAACCGGCGCGTGCATCCGGTCAGCTCCGACATCTACATCGTGCCCGGCCCGCGCGTGGTCGAGCTGGCGCGCGAGCTGGCCCGCATCCTGCATCCGGAGCTCTTCCGGTGACGCTCTATCGACTGCGCGACACCGCCGTGGCCTACGACGGCGTGCCCGTGCTCCGCATCGGCGCGCTCGATTTCA
>JACOTZ010000437.1 GCA_016178155.1 Acidobacteriota bacterium | reverse complement strand
CGGCACGGCGCCTGCACGAGCAGGCAGGGAGGAGGACAGGCGCAAGCTCCGCCTTTGGAGGTGAGCCCGGGGTCTATCTCAACTGGACCAGCCTGGCCGGGCCTTCGGCCACGGCCTCGGGCGAGGCGATGGTCTGCTCGCCGCGCCAGAAGTCGAAGTAGGACACCTTGTGCACGCAGAAGACGGTGCAATACGGAGCGCAGTCTTTGCGGGTGACGTACTCGCGGCGGATGTCCTCGACCGTATACTCTTCGAGCGGCTTGGCGGGATAACCGCGCCGCTGGGAGCAGTAGTGCACCAGGCCATCCTCGCAGATGTAGAGGTAGCGCGCGCCCGCGCGGCAGCGCCAGTTGTTGGGCATGGCCCAGGCGATGCGGTCCTGGAAATAGTAAAAGCGCGAATAGCTGCGGCGCGCGAGCCGCTTAAACTGCAGGTAGACTTCCCGGTCCGCTCCGGCGAGCGGCCGCAACTGCCCGTCCTGACCGTGGATGATGCCGAGGGTGGCCGTGAAGCCGAGCTCGAGGGCACGGCGTCCCACCACAAGCGCATCCTCGGGATTGCGGACGCCGCCGCCCACGACCGAATTGATATTCACGTGAAAGTCGGCGTGCCTGGCGAGGAGCTGGAGCTTCTTATCGAGAACTTTCAGGCTTTTCTTCGAGACCTCGTCCGGCATGACGTTGTCGATCGAAATCTGCATGTGGTCGAGCCCGGCGCGGTTGAGTGCCTTGATGCGGCCGTCAGTGAGCAGGTAGCCATTGGTAATCAGGCTGGCAATTATGCCGCGCCGGCGCATGTGCCGGATGAGGGAGTCGAGTTCGGGATGCAGCAGCGGCTCGCCGCCGCTGAGCGTGACAATCGAGCAGCCGAGGGCAGCGAGCAGATCGAGCCGGCGGGCAATGACCTCGGCAGGGACCGGATCCGAGTAGTCGTCGTATTCGTTGCAGTATGTGCAAGAGAGGTTGCAGCGGCGGATGGGGATGACGTGCGCGAGGACCGGGTGGTCGGTGGATAACAGTCCCCTGAAGATCATGCGGAATTCCCGCATCCGAAGGGTAACGGCATGAATCCCCCGGCGGACGCGGATCAGCCTCAGCGGCATGGTCAACTCGTTATTTAAGCACAACCTACCCGCCCAGGTGGGTGGTTTTGCGGTGGATGGCTGATTTTCGGGGGTGAAAAGGGCAGCCGCAGATGCGTTCGGGGCGCGCCCCTCGCGGGATCGCGCCCCGGCACGTAAGTTACTGTTTCTTCGGAGGCGACGGCGGCGAATCCACCGAATCCACGACCGTGATCCTGGACTCGGACTTGAACTGTTTATAGTCCTGATACTTGACCGTGAGCCGCACCTTCACGTCGTTGTTTTGGAAGTGAAGCGTACTGTTGGAGACGGTATAGGTCGGAAACCAATACTTGCCGTCCACCTGCTCGCGATAGGTCTCGAATTTCGGGAACTGCTGATCCTGCCCCTTCTTGAGCAGGCCAATGGAGCGGCCGTAGGTCTTGACGATCATGAGGTCGCGGTCGTCGACCCAAACCTGGCCGGTGAAATAGCGCTTGCCGGGCTGGAGCGTCCTGGGCTTGACGGCAAAGACGTAGCAGGGGATCTCGTCGGCCATTTGGCGGCCGAGATACCGTACGTGGTAGTCGGAGACCTCCTGCGCGGTGAGCACGAAGGGCATGACATTGCGCAGGTCCTGCTCGTCCTCGGGGCTCATCTGGATGCGCTCGAGGGTGGTGACGGGAGCGCGTACGACGCGTTCCGTGCGCTTGCCTTCGGGGCTGAAGATAATATCGGAGACCATCTCGAACTTGCCACCCGGCAGGCCGGCCTCGTCGAACTCCTGGATGCGCGCCGTCTGGCGATAGGTGTAGTTCTCCCGGGCCCTGGCGAAAGCGGATTCATTGGCCGCGAAGGTCTGGGCGATGCGATCGATCTCGGCCGTGGTGGGATCGGCCTTGGTGGCGGCACCAGAAAGCCCCGCGGCAGCCGCCATCAACATCGCAAGTCTATGTAGACGCATGACTTCTTCTCCTTTGACGGGTTTCCCGGCGGGCCGGTTACGGAAAACCAAGCCGGCAGCGGGGACCGTCAGGCCGGGTTCCGCAAGAGGTGGCGCGCGATGAGGTGGCGCTGCATGTTGCTGGTGCCCTCATATATCCGGCCTATTTTCGCATCGCGGTACAGCTTCTCAACAGGATAGTCCTTGGTGAAGCCCACGCCGCCAAAGATCTCAACCGCTTTCGAGGCAACGGTCTCAGCGATCTGAGAGGCAAAATACTTGGCCATAGCAGCTTCGGCGATAAAGGGCAGAGCGGCTTGGCGGAGGCGGGCGGCATTATAGACAAGCAGCCGCGCCGCCTCGATCTCGACCGCCATGTCGGCGAGGTCAAACTGCACGCCCTGGAACTCGGCGATTGCTTTTCCAAACTGCTTGCGCTGCCGGGCATAGGCGAGGGCATGCTCGAGCGCTCCCTTCGCGAGGCCGATCATCTGGGCTCCGATGCCAATGCGGCCCTCGTTGAGGGTCTCGATCGCTACCTTGTATCCCTGACCGGCCTCGCCGAGCAGATTCTCCGCGGCCACGGGACAATCGTCCAGGATCAGCTCGCAGGTGGACGACGCGCGAATGCCGAGTTTGTCCTCCTTCTTCCCCACACGAAAACCCGGCGAATCGCGCTCAATCACAAAACAGGTGATGCCCTTGTAACCCGCGGCGGGATCAGCGTTGGCGAAGAGCAGGAACAGGCCGGCCTCGGCCGCGTTCGTAATCCATAGCTTGCGGCCGCTCAAGAGCCAGCCGCTGCCGTCGCGGACCGCCCGGGTCTGGAGGGCAAACGCGTCGGAACCCGAGCCCGCCTCCGACAGTGCATAGGCGCCGACGGTGCCGGATGCGAGGCGCGGCAAATAGCGTCGCTTCTGGTCTTGAGTAGCCCAGCGCATCACCGCGTTGATGACGAGGGTGTTCTGCACGTCGACGATCACGGCCGCGGCCGGGTCCACGGCCGCGATCTCTTCGACGGCCAGCACGGACTGGAAGAATGTTCCGCCCTGGCCACCGTACGATTCGGGAATCTCGACGGCCATGAGCCCGAGATCGAAGAACTGGCGCAGCAGGTCGCTTCGGAAGACGCCCGCCTCGTCCATGCTGCGGGAGTGCGGGGCGATCTGCTCGCGCGCGAAGCGGCGCACGGCCGCCTGGAACATTTGCTCTTCTTCGCTGAGCAGGGTGAGTGGCCGCGCGGGCACTTCGGTTTGCTCGACGCCGACGGACATATGCGCCCTTTCCGGCGGCAGCCGCCGCCGCAAACCAGTGTAGCGCCTGTGTTTGCGCCCGGGGGCGTCTCCGTTTGCCTGGGCATTGGAGCGCACGAGGCGGGAACAGCGTTTAATTCACTCCCAGGAGGGGGGCGCAATGCGCGGCCGCCGCGCGTTCCGGCTCAACGGGTCAGCATGGCGACGGGGTATAGCAGGCTTTCGAGCAGCCAGTCCTTCTGGTCTCGCAGGGCTTCGAGGAGCCGGTCCATGAGCTGCCGGCGCTGCTCAAACAGGCGATAGCCCTCCCGGGGACGCAGATACCCGCGAGCCTTGGGCTCCTTTTCGACGAGCGCGTCGAAGCCGATCCCGGCGGCGTCGCGCTCGAAGCGGGCGCGGTTGTCGAGCAGCGCCTTGACCAGGAACGGCATCACCGAGGAGTAGTCGGCCTGCAGGCTCTCGGTCGTCTGGAGGTAGGAATCCTTGTCGACCTTGCCCCAGGTCACCGCTTCGGCAGGCGGGCAGGAGGAGAGCGACCCGTCGGTCACGGGCGCGGTTACGATCTGCACGTCGAAGAGGTACCCGCGCACTCCCGGCAGGCCGAGGACCTGCCCGAGCGCGGGCTCCGGCTGCAGGTTGTAGTTTTTGGGCACGCCGCCCCCGAGGATCAAGGTGGCGAGCGCGCCCACCGGGTTGTCGATCAAACCAAAGCGGTGATAGGCGCAGGCTTCGAACACCTCCTCGTGGAGGTCGAGCTCGAACCTGTGCTCGCCCGCGATTCCGGCACGCCCCATGGCCCAGAGCTTCATGGAGTTCAGAAAGACGCTGCCGTCGGCAGGCGCGCCGACGAACACCGGGAGGGCGAGCCGGTGGCAGGTGGACAGCAGGCCCGCCGGCACATCTTTTTTCCGCTCCTGTGCGGCATAGAGAGCGCCCAAGCGGTAGCGGAATTCGGTGCCGCTCATTTTACGCTGGAACTCCGGCAGCCGGAGGCAGGCGCTCACGAAGCGATCCTGATCGAGGAGGACGGCTTCATCGAAGGCCATGTCGGTGACGCGAATCGTGCTCTGCTCGCGCAGGGCCGCGTCATCGCTGGAGATCGGCACCTCGTGAATCGGCTCCGGCGCGTGCTCGTCGAGACTGCGGTGGCCGTCGTGATAACAAACGGCGTCGGTCGTGCTGAGACAGGCGACCCAGCCGGTTTCGAGCAGCGGAATCAGCCAGGCGTGATGCTGGCCGGAAACCGTGACCGGGCCGGCGATGGCGATCGTCAGCGGGCAGCCCATCCCGATCGCACGATCGAGGATGGTGTAAACGCGCCGGAGGTGCGCCCCGCCGAAGGCGGGAAAGCAGCCGCGGATGAGATCGTCGAGGGTCGAGCACTCATCGACCCGCCTGACGCGGACCGTGCGGCGGCCGGATCCAGGCGCATCGTTTTCATCGAGGGCGCAAGGATGACGTTCGTGAGTCATGGGAGTTGGCCGACGCGGCGGCGCCGCGCACCTGTCCCATATAATACCTGCTGTGCCTGAAACCAACCGCGGCCGAGACTGGAAGATGATTGCGTCCGCGCTCGACCTGGGAGTGCCCGATGCGGAGCTCGAACGCACCGCTCACGTGCTCGACGCGCTCGAGCAGAGTTTTCGCCCGCTGGCCGCCGGCTTGCCGTTCGCGGCCGAGTCCGCGCTGACCTTCGTGGCGGAAGCGGGGCGCGAGTGAATCTTGCCGACAGCGCCGCGGCGCTGCGCGCCCGCAGGGTCTCCTGCCGGGAACTGGCACAGGACGCGCTGCGCAAGATCGCCGAGCTCAACGGGAGGCTGAACGCCTTCCTTACGGTTACCGAGGAGCGGGCGCTGCGCCAGGCGGAGGCGCTCGACCGCGAGCTCGCCGCCGGCCGCGACCGGGGCCGGTTGCACGGCATTCCCTACGCGCTGAAGGACAATCTCTGGACGAAGGGAATTCGCACCACCAACGGCTCAAAGATCTGGCAGGATCACGTGCCCGGCGAGTCCTCGGCGGCGTTTGAGCGAATGGAATCCGCGGGCGCCGTGCTGGTGGGCAAGACCAACCTGCACGAGATCGCCTACGGGGTCACATCGAGCAACCCGCACTTTGGCGTCGTGCGCAACCCGCACGACGTGGATCGGATTCCCGGCGGGTCGAGCGGCGGCTCGGGCGCGGCGGTGGCGGCCGGGATCGTGCCGCTGGCGATGGGGAGCGACACCGGCGGCTCGATCCGCATTCCCGCGTCCTACTGCGGCACGGTGGGCCTGAAAGCGACCTACGGACGGGTGAGCCGCTACGGGGCCATGCCGCTGGGCCTCAGCCTCGAACACGTCGGCCCGCTGACGGCCACGGTGCGGGACGCGGCGATTGCACTCGAGGCGCTTGCCGGCTACGACGCGCGTGACAACGCGACCTCGCACCGTCCGGTGGAGCGTTATGAGCCGGACGATGCGGCGGTCAAAGGAATCCGTATCGGCGTTCCGGAGAATTTCTATTTCGAGTACACGCAGGACGAGGTGCGGCACAGTGTGGAGGGGGCCCTCGGGGCGGCGGAAACCGCGGGCGTCCGGTTGACGCCGGTGCGCGTGCCCGACATCGAGGCGCTGAACACGATCTCGCGCGTGGTGCTGCTGGCCGAGGCCTCGGCACTCTACGAGCCGTACCTGGACCGGCGCGAGCTGTTCGGGCCCGATGTCCTGGCACTGCTCGATCAGGGCCGCTTCCTTCCGGCCACCGATTATGTGAATGCGCAACGCGCCCGACGGCTCGCACAGGACGAATTTCGCGCGCTCTTCTGCGAGGTCGACCTGCTGGCGACGCCGACGCTGCCGATCACGGCGCCGCGGATCGGCGAAAAGAAGGTCACGATCCAGGGCCGCGAGGAGGATGTGCGCCTGGCAACCACCCGTTTCGTCCGGGCGATCAACCTGATTGGACTGCCCGCGATTTCGCTGCCTTGCGGCAAGGATTCGACCGGACTTCCCATCGGCCTGCAGTTGATCGCGCGGCCATTCGAGGAGACGCTGCTGCTCAGAGTCGCGCATGCGGTGGAGATGGCGCTTTCCTGAGAATGGTGCGGCGCAGGCGGCATAGCGGGATCAGAAGGAAGGCAGAAGACCTCCGGCGGGCATGACGGCATGTAAGGGTTTTCGCGAATTCGCGCAACATTTTGTCGATGCGGCTCCCGCAAGCGCCGCAGCCGCCCGAAATCCGAACAATAGAAGCCGGTGTCTTGTGCCTGCCGTGTGACACAGGGTATGCCAGCGGTGAGTACTGGACCATTCCGAGTCTCCCATCGCGGCGCCCACTCCTAATTGCACAGGCCTGATCTGCCGATGAAGACCTTAGAGAAACCTGCGAATGCCCAACGGCGTTTTTGTCTGTGACGCACAACCGATCGTCATAGAAGGTGTCGAGAAAGTACTTGGCGCTTGTGAAGACCTGCGTCTTGTGGGAAGCGCAGCCACGGTGAACGATGCCGTGCGAGCGCTTCCGGAATTGCGGCCTGAGCTGGTGGTCTTGGGGTACGCGACGCAGTCGCGCGCTCTGTTGCCGCAGATCACGCAGGTCCGCGAGTGCAGTCCCGCATCACGAGTCGTGCTCTGGATTCTGGAGCTCAGCGAGCTGGAGTGCTTTCGGGCGCTGCAGCTCGGCGCCCGCGGCATTCTGCGCAAGACCCAGCCGGTAAGCTCAGTG
>JACOTZ010000432.1 GCA_016178155.1 Acidobacteriota bacterium | reverse complement strand
ATCCCATCACCGATTGCAAGAGGGTAGGTTGGCACTACATCGCGTTTGGAAAAATAGTTGCCCATGAATCAAGGACTTACGTCAACCAAGGGCCGAAAAATCGCTGTGATTTTCTTCCAGCTGCGGAAGTTGGGCTAACCATTGGACACTTCGATGTCGAAGCCCTGAAAAACCGCAGGCTGGTCGTTCTCCGGCCTCTCGATATGAGCATTGTAACACGACTTCTGCAAGAGGTTGGGCAGGTGGGCGAACATGGCCGTGCAACGTTAGGCGGTCACGCCGTCGAAGTCAAAGATGGGTACATTATCTGTCCTTGGCTGATGGCGCAACGGGTTCTCGCCACAGAAGAATTTGTAAGGCGGCTCCAACAGGAGACCGGCTGCGTGATGTACGACGCAGGACGGCGGGAAATCGTGACCCGCGAGCAAATGGCGGGCTGGTAGACGAAGTCCACTCAGCCCATCCGGATCGCTCCAACAGACCATTGAACTCGATGGGAACGCGAAGGGACCCAGCGCCAGTATCCGCGAGCAGCGTCCGCAAAAGCGGTTAGCGGCCTGGCACCTGGAGGAGAACAACCTCAACCGCTGGCCTACCACGGACAAGCGGCCAGAGCACCCGCGGCATCAGAACATCCCCCAGATCTCCATCACCTCGTCGTAGTTCCGGCTGGCCTCGACCCAAAAGGTCTTCGCCTGGATATCGGCGATCAGCGCGGCAATCAGGGTCAATAATGTTTCGTGATCTTCGGGCTTCAAGCCTTCAGCAGCACGCTCACGTCGTTGCTGTCGCGGTTGGCGACGGCCAGGTCGAGCTTGCCGTCGCGGTTGAAGTCGCCGGCGGCCAGGGCGGACGGAGCCGAGCCGGCGTCGATATCGAGCGGATCCTTGAAGGTGCCGTTGCCCTTGCCCCAGAGCACGCGCACCTTGTTGCTGCCGGCGCAGGCCACGGCCAGGTCCTTCTTGCCGTCGCCGTTGAAGTCGCCGGCGATCAGCGCCGCCGGGGCGGTGCCGGAATCGAAGTTGAACGGCCCGCGGAAGTTGCCGTTGCCCCGGCCCAGAAGCAGGCTGCCATCGTCGCTCAGGGCATTGGCGACGGCGAGGTCGAGCCTGCCGTCGCGGTTGAAGTCGGCCACGACCAATGACGAAGGCCCGGCGCCGGCGTCAAAGAAGCGGGCGGACTGGAAGGTGCCGTTGCCCTTGCCCAAGCGCACGCAGAGGTTATCGCTGTCACGGTTGGCCACGGCCAGATCCTTCTTGCCGTCGCGGTTGAAGTCGCCGACGGCCACGGCGGATGGGCCGTCGCCGACGCTGACGTTCTGCGCCGCCTGAAAGGTGCCGTTGCCGTTGCCGCGCAGGATGCTGACGGTGTTGCTCCCGCTGTTGGCCACGGCCAGGTCTTTCTTGCCGTCGCCGTTGAAGTCGCCCACGACCAGGGAAGAAGGGGCCAGGCCGACGGCGAATACTTGCGCGGCCCCGAAGGTGCCGTTGCCGTTGCCCAGGTGGATGCTGACGCTGTTGTCGTCGCGGTTGGCCACGGCCAGGTCGCGCTTGCCGTCGCCGTTGAAGTCGGCCACGGCCACGGAGGAGGGCTTGGCGCCGCTGGCAAAAGCGAGCGTGCCGAACCGGCCGTTGCCGTGGCCCAGCAGGATGCTGGCGTTGCCGCCGAAGTCGTTGGCGACGGCCAGGTCTTGCTTGCCGTCGCCGTTGAAGTCGCCCACCGCCACGGACCGGGGCCCATTCCCGGCGGCGAAGTTGCTCGCCGCCCCGAAGCTGCCGTCGCCCTGGCCCAGCAGGATGCTGACGTTGTCGCCGGTTGGCGACGGCCAGGTCGCGCTTGCCGTCGGCGTTGAAGTCGGCCACGGCCACGGAACTGGGGCCGCTCCCGGCGGCGAAGTTTGTCGCGGCCCCGAAGGTGCCGGTGCCGGTGCCCAGCAGGATGCTGACGTTGTTGCCGCGAAAGTTGGCGACGGCCAGGTCACGCTTGCCGTCGCCGTTGAAGTCGGCCACGGCCACGGAACTGGGGCCATCCCCGACGGCGAAGTTGCTCGCGGCCCCGAAGCTGCCGTTCCCCTGGCCCAGCAGGATGCTGACGTTGTCGCTCAAGAAGTTGGCGACGGCCAGGTCGCGTTTGCCGTCGCCGTTGAAGTCGGCCACGGCCACGGAAGTGGGGCCACTCCCGGCGGCGAAATGCCCCGTGCCCAGCAAGCTCGGCACGCTGCGGTCCTCCAGCGCTTCCACCGCCAGGCGCACCGGCGCCGGCCGCCCGCCTTGACGCCGCCCAGGACGCCGGCCGCCAGGACTCGTGTGCAACAACCGCTGCCACAAAGATCGCAACATGATGGATTCCTCCCAAGTATCAAGGATGTGGAATGGTCGCCAACAACTCGCCAAGGATCGGCGCTCGGGGCGCTCGCCGTGTTCGTCCCAGGCGGCTCCTCACCGCCAGCGAAAAAAAACCGACGTGATGGAATACCCCGAAGTATTCGACCACGCCGGCGTACTCGTCAACGAGTCCCCCGGCACGGCCGGGCTACCCTTCATCTAGTCAGCCGACTCGCTCAAATCGTATTTAACCTAGCCTTAAATTCTCACATTCATCTTAACATTCTCGGTCAACGCCAGCGCATTCCTTTTTGAGCTAATATCGAACGAAGAATCTTCGATTTTCTTGCTTATCTGGAACATCGACGAACACGCGCACCAGTTCGTCGCGGTAGGTTTGTCCTTCCTTTTCCCAGCGGCCACGAATGACTTGCGATTCCGAGGAGACGCTGCGAAATTGCTGCTCCAATTCAAGCAAGGTCTCGGCGATCAAATCATCTGGGACCGGCTGCCCATCATTGAACCGCAGAGGCAGGAGGATTTCGTACCGGCGTTGCAAGCTGCTCATAGGTGGCGGGGCCCTCGACCTGAAATGGAATGCTTTCCAGCGCAAGGCTGGGAAGGGCCCCTGGCGGCACCATCATTTCGCCGCTAGCCCAGCTTTTGAAGGAAAATCGACCAGCCAAGAACCCAAGGGCGCGGCGTTTGGCCGTGTCATCGGCAAAACGAATGATAATCATGCAGTCATCTTAATGTTGTGGTACTGGTTCCGCAAGTAGTCTTCAAGCCTTCAGCAGCACGCTGACGTCGTTGCTGTCGCGGTTGGCGACGGCCAGGTCGGGCTTGCCGTCGCCGTTGAAATCGCCGGCGGCCAGGGCGGACGGAGCCGAGCCGACCTCGATGTCGAGCGGCTCCTTGAAG
>JACOTZ010000431.1 GCA_016178155.1 Acidobacteriota bacterium | reverse complement strand
TTCGGGCCGGCGGACATGAAGGCCGTAACCGGCGCCGGAGCCCCCTGGTAAACGTCCGGCGCCCAGATTTGAAACGGCGCGGCCGATATCTTGAAGGCAAAGCCGACGAACATCAGCGCCGCCGCGGTGCCCACCAGGCCGAGCGCCGGCGCGTTCTCGCCGGCGGCAAGGGCGGCACGGATGCGCGTGAGGTCGGTCGAACCGGTCAGGCCATAGATCCAGGCGATCCCGTAGAGAAGAAAAGCGGTCGCGAACGAGCCGAGCAGGAAGTATTTCACGGCGGACTCGTTGTTGCGCTTGTCATCGCGGAGGAATCCGGCGAGCACGTAGGTGGCGATCGACGAAATCTCCAGGCCAATGAAAACCATCATCAGCTCATTGGCGGTGGCCATGATGCACTGCCCAACCACCGAGAACAGGATCAGCGCATTGTAGCCGCCCGAATCGGCACGCTCGCGGCGCAGGTACTGCGCTGACGAAAAAACCACCAGCATGCCGACCACGATCACGAGCACGCGGAAAAAGGTCGCGAAGCCGTCGATGATCAGCATGTTCTGGAAGGCTGGTCCCGGGTTGCCGTAAGCCATGACCGCGGCCCACAGCGCGGCCGCCAGGCCGGCAAACGAGATCCTGTCCATCACGGGCTTGTGGCCCTCGCCCATGATGGCGTCGAGCACCATGATGAATGTGGCCACGAGCGCGAGGATCATCTCCGGAAGAAAGCGGAGCAGCTCGGCGCCGGAAGGCACGAAGCTAGCGGGCATGCGCGACCTCCTGGGGCAGAGCCGCGGAAGGGGCGCGAGCGGGCGTCTTCACCCGATACTCTTCCTGCACGCCCAAGGTCTCCAGCGTTCTGGCGTTCGATGCGCCGATCGCCGGCAGGAATGTCTGCGCCGCCGTGCCCATCCAGACCATGAGAATGAGCAGCGGCAGCATCGCCGCCCACTCGCGGATGCTCAGGTCCGGCATGCCCGGATCGTGCAGCCGGTTTGCGGCCTCCCCAGGTCCCGGACCGTGGGGACCCGGATGCCCGTGATCCGCTCCCGGGTCGTGCGCTTCCGCTGCCTCCGCATGCGCGGCGGGAGCGGCGTAGCGTCCCAGAAACACCCGTTGATACAGCCAGAGCATGTAGCAGGCCGACAGGATCACGCCGGTTGCGGCGAACACCGCCCAGGTGAAGTTGGCGCGCGCCGCGCCCTGCAGCACCAGGAACTCCCCGACAAAATTGTTCAGCGTAGGCAAGCCGATGCTGGCGAGCGTGGTGATGAGGAACACGCTCGAGAGCCATGGTGCGGGCGACGCGACGCCGCCGTACGCCGCGATCTCGAGCGAATGGCGCCGTTCGTACAGGTAGCCTACCAGCATGAACAGGGCGCCCGTGGAGATGCCGTGACTGAGCATCTGGTAGACGGCGCCGTCCAGCGCGTTCTGGTTGAACGAGAACAGACCCAGCACGACAAAGCCGAGATGGCTGACCGAGGAGTAGGCTACCAGCTTCTTCATGTTCGGCTGCACCATCGCCACCAGCGCGCCGTAGATGATGCCGACGATTGCCAGCACGACGATCCAGGGAGCGTTCTCGCGCGAGGCCTCGGGGAACAGGGGCAGGCAAAAGCGCAACAGCCCGTAAGTGCCCATTTTCAGCATCACGGACGCCAGCATGACCGAGCCGGCGGTGGGGGCCTCGACGTGCGCGTCGGGCAGCCAGGTATGGAGCGGGAACAGCGGAACCTTGATGGCGAACGCAAAGAAGAACGCCAGGAACAGGAGCGTCTGCTCGAGGTGTCCCAGGATCAGCCGCCCGCTCGAGATCAGCTCCTGCAACACCAGGTAGTCGAACGTGCCGCTCTTGTTGTACAGGTAAATGATCGCGGCGAGCATCAGCACCGAGCCCGCCATGGTGTAGAGGAAGAATTTGACCGCGGCGTAGATGCGCCGCTCGTGTCCCCAGATGCCGATCAGGAAGTACATGGGCACGAGCGAGACTTCCCAGAAAACGTAAAACAGGAACAGGTCAAGCGAGACGAAGACGCCGATGAGGCCGAACTCGAGCAGCAGCAGGAAGGCGTAGAACTCCTTGACACGGCGGTCGATGTGACGCCACGACACCAGGATGCCGACCGGAGTCAACAGCGTGGACAGCATCACCAGCCAGAGCCCGAGTCCGTCCATGCCGACGTGGTAACGGATGTTTGGATAGTGGATCCACTGCACGTCGGCTTCAAAGTGATAGCTCGACCCCGCCTGCCAGACGGCCGGGACGAGTGCGAGCGACAGCAGGAACACGATCAGTGACAACGCCAGCGCCGCCTTGCGGATGATGTCGTGCGCCGCTGCCGGCAGCAGCAGGATGAGCGCAAAGGCGAGGGCCGGCGCGAACATGACGACATCGAGCAGGGTCATCGCAGACCTCCGAAGCCCAGGGCAATGATCACGATGAGGGAGCCTAACACGACCCACGCGGCATAACTGCGGATATTGCCCGACTGCCACATGCGCATCAGAGCGCCAATGTTGTGCGAGCGATGGCCGATGCCGTTGACGATGCCGTCAATCAGGTGCACATCGAAGCCGCGCCAGAGAATGCTGCGCGAGCCCTGCACCACGGGATCGACGATGGCCGCGGCGTAGATCTCGTCGACGAAGTACTTGTTATAGAGCAGCCGGTAGGCCCCCGCGAAGCGCGCCGCCAATGCACCGGCGAAGCCCGGCCGCAGCACGTACATGAAATATGCGAGGGCGATGCCCGCCAGGCCGGCCATGACTGAGAACATCACCAGCAGGATGTCGTGTTCTTCTTCCATGTGCGGGAACACCGGCTCGAGGAACTCAAGCACGGGAATGTAGCCGCCGGCCAGCGACAGGAACGCGAGCACCGCAAGCGGGGCCCACATCGCGGGCGGCGACTCGTGCGGATGCGCCGTGCCGCGATACTCGCCGAAGAATGCGAGGAAGATGGCGCGGAAGACGTAGAAGGCGGTCATGGCCGCGGTCGCAACGCCGACCCAGTACATCCAGGGCGCATGATGATGCGCCGCGATCAGAATGGCGTCCTTGCTGTGGAAGCCGGAAAACGGCGGCACGCCCGCGATGGCCACGGCGGCCGCGAGCAGTGTCCAGAAGGTAATCGGAATGTGTTTGCGCAGTCCGCCCATCCGTTGCAGGTCCTGCTCGCCCGCAAGCGCGTGGATCACGCTGCCGGCGCCCAGGAACAGCAGCGCCTTGAAAAACGCGTGCGTCACGATGTGGAAAACGCCCGCGGCAAACGCGCCCGAGCCCAGTCCGAGGAACATGTAGCCGAGCTGCGATACGGTCGAGTACGCGAACACTTTCTTGATATCGTTCTGCACCAGGCCAATGGTCGCGGAGAGCACAGCCGTCGCCAGGCCGATGATCGCGACCACCTCCATCGTCACCTGCGAGTGGGTAAACAGCGTCCAGCAGCGCGCCACCATGTAAACGCCGGCGGTGACCATGGTGGCGGCGTGGATCAGCGCCGACACGGGCGTCGGGCCGGCCATGGCGTCAGGCAGCCACACGTAAAGTGGAATCTGGGCGGATTTGCCGGTCGCGCCGACGAATAACAGCAGGCTGATCGCAGTGAGAATACCGGCGCCGGTTTCGGGCGGCATCTTCTCCACGGCCGGAAACACGGTATCAAAGCTCAGGGACCCGAAGGTGATGACCATCAGGAACATCCCGAGCGAGAAGCCAAAGTCACCGATGCGGTTGACGATGAACGCCTTGTTGCCGGCGGTGGTCGCGAATTTCTCGAGAAAGTAGAAGCCGATCAGCAGGTAACTGCACAACCCGACCCCTTCCCAGCCGACAAACATCAGCAGGAAGTTGTTGGCGAGCACCAGGACCAGCATGAAAAACATGAAGAGATTCAGGAAGGCGAAGAAGCGATAATAGCCGCCCTCGTGCGCCATGTAGCCGGTCGCGTAGAGGTGGATAAGGAGGCCGACGCCGGTAACTACCAGCAACATGACCGCGGTGAGACGGTCGAGCCCGAAGGAGACGTCAATGCTCAAATCCCCGGAACGGAACCAGGTAAAGTAGCGTTCGACGTACGGCGCCTCGAAGGTGCTCATGCCCGCCAGCACGCGCAATACCCACACGAACGACAGGAAAACCGAGCCGACCGCGATGGCGCTGACAGCAGTCCTCGAGAGACGCCGGCCGAAGATGCCGGTGATCGCGAACCCGATCAGCGGAAGCACGGGGATGAGCCAGAGGTTCATGGTCTAGTTCTTCAGAGTGCTGATTTCGTCAATTTGCAGCGTCGCGCGGTTCTTGAACACCGTCAGGATGATGCCCAGTCCGACCGCCGCCTCGGCCGCGGCCACCACCATTACGAAGAACGCGAAGATGTGGCCGTCGACCTGCCGGAACTGGTAGGAGAACGCGATGAAGCTCAGGTTCACGGCATTCAACATCAGCTCGATGGACATGAACACGGTGATGATGTTCTTGCGGAACAGAAAACCCGCCACACCGAGTCCGAACAGGATGGCGCTCAGCAGCAGGTACCAGGAAAGCGGAACGGTTTGGGGCAGCGGCGGCATTCAAATCTCCTTGCGCGCCAGAACGATCGCGCCGATGATGGCGATCAGGATCAGCAGCGATGTCACCTCGAACGGCAGCAGGTAACGGGTGAATAATTGCCGTCCGATCTCGAGGCCGGCGCCCTGGGTGAATCCGCCGAAGCTTACGTCCAACGTCTTGGGGAAGAAGGTCTGGATGAAGTAGGCCATCACGCCGATGAAGAGGGTGAACAGGGGAATGCCGAGCCACCTCACCAACCGCGAAGCCGCGCTCGGCCGCTCACGTCCGGCGTTCAGCAGCATGATGACGAACACGAACAGGACCATGATGGCGCCGGCGTAGACGATCAGTTGCGCGGCCGCCATGAACTCGGCGCCCAGCAGCAGATAGAGCACTGCCAGGGCGCCCATGACGCCGATCAACGATAGCGCGCTCGAGATCGGGTGCCTCTGCAGCACCAGGCTCACCGCCGAGGCGACGGCGATGAAGGCGAATATCAGGAACAGGATCACGTCCATGGGCGTTTACGGTTGCAGCGCGACCACCAGGCCGGTCACGAGCAGATTCACGAGCGCCACCGGGAACAGGAAGGTCCAGGCAAAGCGCATCAACTGGTCGTAACGGAAGCGCGGCAGTGTGCCGCGGATCCAGATGAACAGGAAAATCAAGGCGCCCGTTTTGGCTGCGAACCAGAACAGCGGCACCAGCACCGGCTGCAGCAGCGGGATGGCGAACAGCGCCGCCAGACCGAGTGCGGCGAGCCCGAGCACCGGGAACGTGTATTTGTCCCAGCGCCGCGCCGGCTGCGTGGCGTGGAACAGCGACATGATTCCGAAAAAGGCGAACACCAGCGACGGCACCCAGATTCCGCCCAGATGCGGCGCGATGATCGGCTGCCAGCCCCCCAGCCAGATGTGCGTTCCCACCGCGCAGGCGGTGATGATGTTGGCATACTCCGCCGTAAAGAAGGCGGCGAACCCGAGGCTGGAGTACTCGGTATGGAATCCGGCCACCAGCTCGTTTTCCGCTTCGGGCAGGTCGAATGGCACGCGGTTGGTCTCGGCGAACGCAGAGATCAGAAATACCAGGAAACTGACCGGCTGATACCAGAGATTCCAGTTGCCGAGAACGCCCCCGAGAAAGCCCGATTGGGTCTCCACCAGCTCCCGGAAGCTGAGGGTGTTCGAGAGCAGCAGCGGGGCGGCGATCGCGAGCGCCAGGGGCAGCTCGTAACTGATCATCTGCGCCGAGCTGCGCAGCCCGCCGAGCAGCGCGTACTTGTTGTTCGACGCCCAGCCGCCCAGAGCCACGCCGTAGACGCCGATGGAGGAGATCGCCAGCACGAACAACACGCCGATTTTCAGATCCGTGAGCTGCAGCCAGGTGCGCTGCCCGAAGATCTCGACTTCCGGGCCGAACGGGATCACCGAAATCGAAATCAGCGCCAGCATGACGGCCGCAAAAGGCGCGAGCAGGAAGTAGATCTTGTTGACCTGCTGCGGGATCAGGCCTTCTTTCGTGACCAGCTTCACCAGATCGGCGAGCGGCTGCAGCAGACCGTGGGGGCCGACCCGCTGGGGCCCCAGCCGGAGCTGGATGTGCGCCAGCAGCTTGCGTTCGATCCAGACCAGGTAGGCGGCAGTGGTCAGCAGGACGAACGCAACCAGACCTGCCTTGATCAGGGTCAGGATGTAGAAATTCATTTACGAAGCTCTAGCCTCAGGCTCCACTGCCGGGCTGCACGGCGGCGGCCCGGCGCGACTCACGGCGTCTCGATCCCCGAAGCGTACAGCTTGCCCGGGTGCTCCAGGACCGAAGTGAGGTTTTTCGAGTACCGGCCCAGCGTCCCCGAAGTGAACAGCGTGTCGCGCGCCGACTGGATCAGTTCAGCCCGCGTGAGCGCGGGCACACGGCCGTTCAGCGGCACGCTCTGCGCCGCACCGCCGGTTGCGATGACTGGCAAGGAAACATTATAGCCGCGCACCTCTCTGCGAATTTCTTCGAACACCGCGCCGGGTTGAAACGGCCCCAGGTCGATTCCCATTTCGGCGGCCACCAACCCGAAAATCTCAAGGTCCGTCTTGGCGCCCATCACCTTGAGGGCTTTCTTCAGGCTCTGCACCTCGCCGCACACATTCGTGACGGTTCCCTCTTTCTCGTAGGCGGATGCGGCGGGGAAGATCACATCCGCCCGCTGCGCCGTCTCGGCCAGGAACATTTCGTTGACAACCACGAACGCGTTCTCCGCCGCGAGGCGGGCGTTTCGAAGCGGATTGGCCCCCACCACCCAGAGCACGTCGAGCGAAGCATCGGCGAGCATCTCGGCGATGGTCATGCCCGGCTCGAGACCTGCTTCCGCCACCGGCCGGTATCCCGGCAACAGGCCGGGCGCCAGCCCCATATCGATAGCGCCCCGCGAATTCGAGTAATCCAGAAGACAAACGTACTTCACCGGGATGCCGAGAGAATCGCCGAACGCAACCAGCCGGCGCACCGCGTCTCCTTGGATCGCATCACCGAACAGGATTACCAGCTCGGGTTCTTTCGACAGGTCGTCGCGCAGGCTCTCGACCGCGTCCAGCTCGCGGCCCGGCTCCGCATGCAGGCTCTTCACCGCGAACTTGCGCTCCCGGACCGGGCCGGGGGTGACCACGTAGGTTCGGGACCGGTGATGGCGCCAATTGGCCCGAAGCTGGAAATGCAGCAGCGGCTGCTGCTGCGCCAGATCGGAGGCGATCACCAGGCTCGCCTTCGCCGCGTACAGATCCGCAACCGTGGCGAGCGCGTCCGTCCGGCCCGCCAGCGCGTCGATCAGCGTCACCACGTCGCCCGTGCGGTGATGGTCGATATTGTTGCTGCGCAGTCCCTGGCGCGCCAGCTTCTGCAGGTAATAGTTCTCTTCGTTGCTGGTGTGGTTTGAGGCGATGAATCCGACGCGGCCGCCGCGCTGCTTCACCTCGTTCAGCTTCCGCGCCACCGTCATCAGAGCCCGCGACCACGACACGGGCTCGAGCCTGCCGTTGGTGCGCAGCATGGGCGACTGCGCGCGTTCGGTGCTGTTTACGAAATCCCAGCCGAACCTGCCCTTGACGCACAGGAATTCGCCGTTGATGCCCGAGTGGTCGCGGTTGTTGGCGCGGATGACTTGTCCGCCGCGGACACCGAGCGTCGTCTTACAGCCGTTCGAGCAGTGGGTGCAGATGGTCCCGACGTGATTCATCTCCCAGGGGCGCGTCTTATAGCGGTACATGCCGCTGGTGAGGGCGCCCACGGGGCAGATGTCGATACACATGCCGCACTCGTCGCATTCGAGATGATCCCCGTGGCTCGGGGCAATCGCGGAAACCACCCCGCGCTGGACCACGCCCAGCGCGTCGACGCCCACGCCCTCGTCGCAAATGCGCACGCAGCGGTAGCAGAGAATGCAGCGCGGGCGGTCGAAGAACACTACCGGCGACCACTGCTGCTCGTCGACGTGGTGCTTATTCTCGAGAAACCGGCTCTCGCCCAGGCCGTAGCGGAAGGTCATGTCCTGCAGCTCGCACTCGCCGCCCTTGTCGCAGACCGGACAGTCGAGCGGATGATTCGCAAGCAGAAACTCGAGCATGGACTTGCGGGCCTCGTGGATCACCGGGGTGTCGGTCTTTACCACCATGCCCTCGGCCACCGGTAGCGTGCAGCCCGGCTGCAGCTTCGGCATTTTCTCCACTTCGACCAGGCACATGCGGCAGGCGGCCTGCAGCGCCAACCCTTCGTAATAGCAGAAGGCCGGAATTTCGATTCCCCGGGCCTTGCAGACGTCGATCAACAGCGCGCCTTTCTCGGCCTGGACCTGCGCGCCGTCGATCGTGAGTGTTACCAGTTCAGCCATGGCCTCTCTTTACCCGACCTGCACCAGCCCGGCCGCGGCGTAGCTCTGCAGCTTGGCTTCGAACTCATCGCGAAACTTTTCAACGATCGAGATGGTGGGCATCGCCGCCGCGTCGCCCAACGCGCAGAAGGTGCGGCCGAGCATGTTCTTCGAAAGCTCGCCGACGAGGTCGATGTCCGCGGGAGTGCCGATGCCCGCGTCGAGCCGCGCCAGCATCTTCCTGAGCCAGGCGGTGCCCTCGCGGCAGGGAATACACCAGCCGCAGCTTTCGTGCTGGTAGAAGGCCATAATGCGCAGAGCGGCGCGCACCATGTCGGTGGTCTCGTCCATCACCACCATGCCGCCGGAGCCGAGCATGCTGCCCGCCTTCGCCAGCGAGTCGTAGTCCATCGCCAGGTCGCATTCCGCGGCGCGCAGCACGGGGCACGACGATCCGCCGGGAATCACCGCCTTCAACTTGCGCCCGCCGGGGATGCCGCCCGCGACCTCGTAGATCGCCTTAAGCATCGGATAGCCGAGCGGCAGTTCGTAGACACCAGGCTTGTTCACATGTCCGGAGATACAGACCAGCCGCGTGCCGCCGTTCTTGGGAGTGCCCAGGCCGGCGAACCACTGGCCGCCGTTCAGGATAATGTGCGGCACGGCGCTGAAGGTCTCGACATTATTGAGCAGCGTCGGCGACTGCCACGCCCCGGATACGGCGGGGAAGGGCGGCTTCATGCGGGGGATGCCGCGCTTACCCTCGAGCGAATCGAGCAGCGCCGTCTCCTCGCCGCACTCGTAGGCGCCCGCGCCGGAATGCAGATAGACGTCGAATTCGAAGCCGGTGCCGGCGACGTTCTTGCCCAGATATCCCCGCGAATAGGCCTCCTCAACCACGCGCTCGAGGTGCGTGATCAGGTACCGGTATTCGCCGCGAACGTAGATGTAACCCTTGCGTGAATCGACCGCGATGCCGGCGATCAGCATCCCCTCGAGCAGCTGGTAAGGGTCGTATTCCATGAGCAGCCGGTCCTTGCAGGTGCCGGGCTCGCTCTCGTCGGCATTGACGATGATGTATCGCGGCTTGGGATGATTGCGCGGCACGAAGCTCCACTTCATGCCCGTGGGGAACCCCGCCCCGCCGCGCCCGCGCAGCGCCGACGTCTTGACCTCGCTGATGATCTGGTCGGGCCCGATCTCGAGCGCCTTGCGGAATGCCTCAAAGCCGCCGGTGGCGAGGTAGGTGTCCAGGCGCTCGGAATTCTCCAGCCCGAAGCGGCGCGACAGCACCCTGGTTTCGAGCGGGCTCGGCTCGTTGTAGAGAATCTTCATTGCACTTTTTCGAGGCTCGCGATCAACTGATCGAGCTTCTCCGGCGTGACGAAGTGGTGGAAATCGTAGTTGATCTCCAGGGCCGGGGCCCAGCAGCAGGCGCCCATGCACTCCACCTCTTCGAGCGAGAACTGCCCGTCCGGCGTCACTTCCTTATGCCCGATGCCCAGGCTCTTTTTCGCGTGCTCCAGCAACTGCTCGCCCCCGGCCAGCAGGCAACTGATGTTGGTGCACACCTGCACGTGGTACTTGCCCAACGGCCTCTTGTGCAGCATCGAGTAGTAGCCGATCACCTCGTCCACGTCCAGGCGGCTGATGTTCAGCCGGGCGGCGACTTCAAGGATCAGCGCTTCGGAAACATGCCCAATCTCGTCCTGCGCGTACAACAGCATCGGGACCAGCGCCGAGCGCTCCCGGCCCGGCGGGTAGGACTGCATCATCTTCGCAAACCGTGCTTCGAGCTCAGCGGAAAAAGTCATTTAGCGGTCCACGTCTCCCAGAACGAAATCGACGCTGCCCAGCGACGCGATGGAATCGGCGATCAACCTGCCCTCGAGCATCGCGGGCAGGACCTGCAGGTTGCCGAAGCTCGGCGTCCGCATGAACACGCGGTGCGGCTTCGAGGTGCCGTCGCTCACCACGTAGTAGCCCAGCTCGCCGCGCGGCGACTCGATGCACTGGTACACGTCGCCCGCGGGAACGCGGAAGCCCTCGGTGACGATCTTGAAGTGATAGATCAGGGCCTCCATCTGGGTCTTCATCTTCTCGCGGTCGGGCAGCACGACCTTGGGGGCGGCCGCCATCCAGGGGCCGCCCGGCATGCCCTCGAGCGCCTGCGTCGCGATCCGCCAGCTCTGCCGCAGCTCTTCCATGCGCACGCGATACCGGGCCCAGACGTCGTTTTCGGTGCGGGTCGGAACCTCGAAATCGAACTCGTCATAGCCCGAGTACGGCTCCGACTTGCGGATGTCCCAGGAAATGCCGGCGGCGCGAATCATCGGCCCCGTGACTCCCAGATCGAGCATGCGCTCGAGCGGCACCTGGCCGACTCGCTGCGTGCGCCGCAGCCAGATGGGGTTCTTGTCGAGCAGGTCCTCATACTCGTCGACATTTGCGGGGAAATGCTTCAGGAACCCGCCGGCCGCCTGCTGCCAGCCCCGCGGCGGCTCGAGCGCCAGCCCGCCGATGCGAAAATAGCTGGTCATCATGCGCTGGCCCGAGAACTTCTCAAACAGCTTGCAGATAGTCTCGCGCTCGCGGAAGCAGTAGAAGAACACGGTCATCGCTCCGATATCGAGCGCGTGCGTTCCCAGCCAGACCAGATGGCTGTTGATGCGCGTGAGCTCGGTGAGCATCACCCGCATCCATTGCGCGGCGCGTGGAACCTCGATGCCGAGCAGCTTCTCGACCGCCAGGCAATAGCAGAGATTGTTCGACAGATTCGCGAGGTAGTCGACACGATCGGTCAGCGGCACCACCTGCTGGTAAAACTTGGCCTCGCACTCCTTCTCGATGCCGGTGTGCAGGAACCCGATATCCGGGCGCGCCTTGACGATGGTCTCTCCGTCCAGCTCGAGCACGATGCGCAGCACGCCATGAGTGGAGGGGTGCTGCGGACCCATGTTCAGGATCATGGTGCGCCGTCCGGCGGTTTCCGGCCCGGGCTCGGCGACCAGGGTTGCCGCGGGACTCGAAATCTCAGTGTCGTCAGCCATGGGTCGTCCTCAGGTTTCTTCGCCGTAGTCGTATTTGTGCCCGTGCTTCGGGTAATCGCGGCGCAGCGGATGGCCCTGCCAGCCCTCGGGCAGCAGGATGCGCGTCAGGTTCGGGTGCTCGCGGAAGCGGATCCCGAACAGGTCAAAGACTTCGCGTTCGTACCAGTCGGCCCCGCGCCAGACGCCGTACACGGAATCGATCTCGGGAGCCTCACCGTGGAGACGGCACTTCAGCCGCAGGCGGGCGGTTTGGGGCGGGCCTCCCTGCCCGGCCGGCAATGACTGCAGCAGGTACACCACCTCGAACCTGGGCTCCACCGGATGCCAGTCCACGGCCGTAACCCCGCTCAGGCGGCTGAAGCCCTGCTCGTCCTTGAGAAACCGGCAGATCTCGATGATGCGAACCGGATCGACGTAAAGCGCCGCTTCGCCGCGGGAGAGCCCGCCTTCGAGGATGGCGGCGCCGTAGCTCTCAGCCAGCGCCGAGATTGCCGGGATCTGCGTCAGCTCCTCAGACAGCATCGGGATAGCGCCTCTCTGTAACCACCTCCGGCTCCTCCCGCGACCAGTTCAGGACCCCTTTCTTCCAGATGTAGAAGAAACCGGCGAGGATGAGGGCGATGAACACGAACATCTCGACAAACGCGAACAGCTTCAGTTCCCGGTACACGACGGCCCACGGGTAGAGAAAGATGGCTTCGATGTCAAACAGGATGAACACCATCGCCACCAGGTAGAACTTCACGCTGAAGCGCTCGCGGGCGCTCCCGGTCGGGGGGATGCCGCACTCATACGGCATTTCCTTTACTTTGCCCCGCACGCGCTTGCCGACCAGGAATGCCATCGCCACCAGGCCTGTGGCCACGGCGAAGGCGATCACCACCTGCAGCAGAACGGGAAAGTAGAGGTCCGGAAAACTGGCTGGCATGAGTCACGCTCCTCGAATCGTCGCCCGCGCACCCTCCGGCATCAGAGGCGGCAGACAACCCGGCTGTCGCTCGCGCGCGGCCCTGCGCGAAGGCCGGGCAGTACAGTTCCTGACAGCCGTTGACATTTGTTATTTAGGTGAGGTCGGGGGTCCAGCGACTCCGAAGCGCCTAAATTTGAATATAATGACAGGCACAAGGGAGTGTCAAACCGGCTCTCCCGATCTTCACGATGCAGCCGCACCTCATCTCTATTGTCCTCAATGGCCAAGTCACGCGGATAGCGGCCCGGCAGAGCGTGTTCGACCTCCTCCGCTCGCTCGATATCGACGCTTCCGGCGTGGCGGTCGAGATCAACCATTCGATCGTCCGCAAAAACGACTGGCCATCGGTCATTGTTCCGGCAGGCGCGCAGGTCGAGATCGTGCAGTTCGTGGGCGGCGGCTAGACCGTCCGTCTGAGTTCCGGCGCCGGGACCGTAACCGTTTCCCAACCTGGCTGGACTGAGCCGGCTGCGATTTACAGTGAGCGCGTTGTGTCGCGGCAGCCGGCCATCGCCCGGCGCTCCGGCCCGGGCCAAATGGCCTATTGACTCCCGGTGCAGGTCGGATACAATCCTGTAAGGCTCTCATAACACAAGAAACGGAAATGGCTCCCAATGTTCAAAACAAAAAAGAACCGGTCTGAATCGGTTTCCGCTGAGAAAGCGTACACCAGCAGCGACGTCGCCGAGATCGCCAAAGTCAGTTTGAGACAGTTGCAATGGTGGGACGAGCGCAAGGTGGTTTCTCCGCGTCACGCGGGGCACCGCAGAGTTTATTCACCCGAGGAAGTAGTCGAGGTCACAGTTATAGCGGAACTCCGGCGTAAGGGGTTCTCGCTCCAGAAAATCCGGCGCGTGCTCAAGTTTCTGCAGCGCGAGATGGGCAAACGTCTGAGCGAGTTCCTGGATTCGCAATCCGATCTGCACCTGGTCACCGACGGCAGGTCGATCTACCTGGAGGACCGGTCCGAACGCATCGTCGACATCCTGAAAAATGCCAAGCAGCCGATGTTTCTGGTGTGCGTCAGCGATCAGGTTCGGCGGCTGACGGGCCCCCCGGGGCGCAAGCCGGCGCGGGCCGAGAGCGCCGTCCCGTCGCGCCGCGTGCGGGCGGTGTAGCGGGCCGGATTCCGGCCACGCCCAGCGCAGCGCCGATTTAGCCGCGGGAACCATTGGCGGTGAGACTGAGGATCCGTTTTTGCAGTGACATCATCCGCCGGAAAACGGTTGCGGCCGGCCAAAATGCAGGCGGCCGGGACGGCAAGCCGTACCAGGAAGCGGGTGAACCTGGGCCGGGCGGCTGCCCAGCGGTCGGGTTGGGCACTGAGGGGGCTGCCTGCGGCTCCCGCGGCTCCCGGAGCACTGCGGGAAGAGACGGCACCCGCGATATACTGGAAAGTGCCCTGGAGGTGTCCTTGCCCAACCGCCGCCGCTCTTTTCTCATTGCTCCTTTAATTGTTTTCCTCTGTTCCATCGTCGGGGGCATGTTCGGTCCCCACATCGCGGGGGCCTCGGCCGCCAGCTCGGAAGACGATATTAAGACCAGCCTGCGCGCGTTCACGAAGGTTCTGGACGTGGTCGAGGAAAACTTCGCCGAAAAAGTGGAGGCCGGGAAGCTGATCTATAAGGGCGCCATTCCCGGCATGGCCCGCACCCTCGACCCCCACACCAGCTTCTTCGATCCAAAGGACTTCCAGCTTCTGCGCGAGGATCAGAAGGGCCATTATTACGGGGTCGGCATGACGGTCGCGCCGCGTAACGGCAAAACGATCGTTATCGCACCGTTTGTCGGTTCTCCGGCTTACAAGGCGGGTATCCGGCCCGGCGATATCATCCTCGAAGTCAATGACAAGCGCACGGACAACCTGACCACCACCGAGGTCGCCGACCTGCTAAAAGGCCCGCCCGGCACTCAGGTACAAGTCGCCATTGCGCGTGAGGGCCAGGATAAGCCGCTAATCTTCAATATCAGGCGAGACGAAATCCCGCGGAAGAGCGTCGAGGACGCCTTCTGGCTCAATCCGGGTATCGCCTACCTCGATATCCAGCAATTCAACGAGAACACCAGCCGCGAGATGGAGGAGAACCTGAAGCGGCTCGGCGAGACCAATATCAAAGCCCTGATTCTCGACCTGCGGGAGAACCCCGGAGGTTTGCTGAACGAGGGTGTAGCGGTCGCCGATCACTTCCTCGAAAAGGGGCAAACCATCGTTTCCCACCGCGGCCGCGCTTCTGCCGAGAAGCCGTATCACGCCCGGCACGGCAACCAGGGCCGCAATTATCCGATCGTGGTGCTCGTCAATCGCTACTCCGCGTCGGCGGCGGAGATCGTCGCGGGGGCGCTGCAGGATCACGACCGCGCGCTAATTCTCGGGGAAAACACCTTCGGGAAAGGTCTGGTGCAGACGGTCTACCCGCTTTCGGACAACACCGGGCTGGCGCTCACTACCGCGCATTTCTACACGCCCAGCGGACGCCTGATCCAGCGCGACTATTCGAATATGTCCTTCTACAACTACTACTACCGGAAGGACACCGAGGTCAGGAATCCGCTCGATGTGAAGATGACCGACTCGGGGCGCACGGTCTACGGCGGCGGCGGCATCTCACCCGACGAGAAATTCACGCCTCTGAAGTACAACCGTTTCCAGAGCGAGGTTCTACGCAAGTACGCGTTCTTCAGCTACGCCGCAAAATACTTCGGCGGCCGCGAGGCCAAGCTGGACAAAGGCTGGGAGCCGGACGAGAGCCTGGTCGAGGACTTCCATCAGTTCCTCGCCAAAGAAGGCGTCAAGTTCACCGAGGCCGAGTTCATTGAGAACCGGAAGTGGGTGAAGCAGGAGTTGAAGCGCGAGATGTACATCACCGCTTTCGGCATCGAAGATTCGCGGCGGCTCGCTGTGATGAACGATCCCATGGTCCAGAAGGCGGTCGAATCGGTCTCCAAGGCGAAGTCCCTGGTGGAGAACGCTAAGAAGATGATCGTGCAGCGGATGCAGCAGCGCAAGACAGAGCGCTGACGCACAACGGTTTTTGACTGAATCCAATCCCACGCCCCAAATCGCCGTTCTCGACGCGGGCGGCCAGTATTGCCATCTCATTGCACGCAAAGTGCGTGACATCGGTGTGTACGCGGAGGTGGTCCCGAGCGACATCCCGGCCGAGCGCCTCGGCGGCCGCCGCGGTCTGATCATCTCCGGCGGTCCCGCCAGTGTCTACGAGGACGGCAGCCCACGGGTGGACCCGCGCATTTTCTCCGGTCCGAGTCCCGTGCTCGGCATCTGTTATGGACAGCAGCTCATGGCGCACCTGCTGGGCGGCTCCGTGCAGAAGGGCGATAAGGGCGAGTATGGGCTCGCCACCCTGCACCGGCAGACCGCTGAAGGGATCTTCCGCAACACCGCCGAGCGCCAGCAGATCTGGATGAGCCACCGCGATGTGGTGGACTCGGTGCCGCCGGGCTTTACCGTGCTCGGCACCACGGAAACCTGCCGCATCGCCGCCATGGCGGATCCGCGGCGCGGCCTGTACGGAGTGCAGTTCCATCCCGAGGTCGTGCACACGCAGGAGGGCAGACAGATCCTCAAGAATTTCGTATTTGACGTGTGCGGCTGCCGGCCCGACTGGGATCCTCGCCACCGTGTCCGGCAGGTGGAGCAGCGCATCCGCGAGGTGGCCGGAGACCGCAATGTCTTTTTCTTCGTCAGCGGCGGCGTCGACTCGACCGTTGCCTATACGCTGTGCCTGCGCGCGCTCGGCTCCAACCGGGTCAGCGGCTTCTATGTGGATACCGGCCTGATGCGGGAGGGCGAGACCGCTTTCGTGCGCAAGCTCTTTCAGACAATCGGCGCCGAAGCGTTCATGGTGGAGGAGGCGGGCGAGCAGTTCCTGGGCGCGCTCGAAGGGATTCGCGATCCCGAGCAGAAGCGCCACAT
>JACOTZ010000430.1 GCA_016178155.1 Acidobacteriota bacterium | reverse complement strand
ATCCCAAGCCCCCCGCCATCGCGAGCCCCGAGGACGTGCCCGATAGATCGAGCCGGCGCTCGGGCACCAGCGAGCGGTTTAATACCGTGTTGTTGATTATGAACCGCTCGTCCGAGATCGCCAGGTAAGCCCCGCTGAGCGGTTGCAGATCCTTACGGGCAACCGAGAAAGCGTCGAAGTCCGCTTCGTAAAGAACGCCGATTCCCTCCGGCATCGCCATCAGCATCGTCGAAGCCGTCGGCGAGGTGGTGAGCACGGCGTCGGCATTGATTTCGTTCGAGAAAATTCCGAGCGTCTTCGGCGTCAGAGTGGTGCGCGCTTGCAGGTCGATGCGATGGAGCTGGTGTGGGGGCGCGACCGCGCGCCCCGTCACCCAGATCGCGCCGCGCGTCACCGCGATCGAGCGCGGATAGCTCCCGGAGGTGAACTCAACGTAGGGAAGCTGCTGCAGCGTGTCCAGGTCATACACGTTGATCATCTGCGAATTGTCGTTGCTGACCAGCAGTTGCCGTCCGTCGAGCGTGATCGCCATCTGCACCGGCGTGTTGCCGGTGCGCAGCCTCGCGATGCGCTCGAGACTGCCGGCCGAAAGCACGAGGACCTCGTTCGTGTCCTGCCGGATAATGTACAACCGCTGCCGCCGCGGGTCGGGCAGGATATCGACCAGTTTGCCCGGAATACTCTGGAACGTGCCGCGCTGATCGACCTCGCGCGTGTTGACCAGGATGCGCACGGAACGCGGAATGTTGATGGCGCCCCGGGAAGTGATTTCCAGCGATATGACCGCCGTACCTTTCTGGCTCTGAAACGCGGTCGGATCGAGCTCGAGCGTTACGGTTGCAGGCGTCGTGCCCGAGCCCGCCGAGAGTCGGATGCCGCGGGCGCTGTCCGGCAGCTTCAAAGTGAAATCGGTGTTGGCGCCGCTCAGGTCGACGATCCCGAGTTCCTGGCGCATGAGCGTGCGGTCACACGCGTTGCCGCGAAACACCACGTCCTCCTGAAGCGTGGCGACGCGCGGCGTGGCCGCAAGGTCGCCGACCGGCAGCACCGTGATGCCGCTGTCGGATATGGCGTACAGCGTGCGTAGATCTCGCGTCAGCAGCGACTTGCCGGCGAGGTTCTCTTTGAGCTGGATCCGTTCTCGGACCGTGAGATTATCCGCGTCCAGAATATCCAGCACCGGCGGCTGCGCAGGCGTTGGTGCCGCAGGCGTCTGCGGCGTCGTCGGGGTAGTCGGTGTAGTCGGTGCGGACGGCGACGCCGGCGCCTGTGCTCCCGCGCCCACCGGAACCTGCGCGTAGATCAGGTTCCGCGAGTAGTCGAACGCGTGGCTGCCGATATTCAACTGGCCGGTAGGCCGGGGGAATTGAGCGAGCAGCACGAAGCGCTCGTCCACCAGTCCCCATCCGGCCAGAACGTGCGAGCCCGTGCGGTCCGCGCTGATCACCCTCGGACCGAGCGGCGGCGAGGCCGTGATCCCCACCACGCGAAGCTGATTGTCCGGCACGCTGTAGCGCACTACCGCGAACCCTGTTTCCCCGTCCGCGAGCACGTGGATGCTCTGGCCATCGCCCGAAACCGATGCGGATGCGCGAACGACCTCCGGCGGAAACGTGCCGAATCTGACTGGCAATGTACCGGTCGACAGGTTCGCCAACTGCAGAGTTTCGATGACCGCCGTTTCGGGGTCGAGGAGCAGAAACTCGCCGGTGGTGCTGGTTGTCTCGGTACCCTCAGTCGGCGGGGGCTTGACGGTCACCAGCAGCGCCTTCGAGCCGTTCCCGAACGCGACCGCGAGCGGCTTGTTCTTCAACACGAGCTCCCGCCGCCCTCCCGCCTCCAGGTCGAGGATCGTGACTCCGGCCCCCGTAGGCGGCAGCGCCGGCGCTGCAGGCGGATCCGGAAAGTGCGTCACCACGAGATAGCGCCCGGCCGGCGACAGCGCAAGCGAGTTCGGCTGCGCCTTCACCCGGATCGGAGCCCGCAGCGCATGATCGGACGTCGACAGCACATCGATCCGGCTGCCTGCGAAGTTGGCGATGTACAGCACGCCCCGGCGCTCGTCGAGTGCGATGTCGGCCGCGTGGCCGCCGATCGGAATCACCTTGCCGAACGTCGCCCCGAGCGACGCCGGCACCCACCATGCAGAGAGCGCCAGCAGCGCGAAGCGTGGAATGAAAGAGTTGTTTTTCATCGAGCAACGCCACACCCGGACACCAGAACTAAATGACCACAAGTACTACGTAAGAATCCGGATGTGCCACCCAATTTTCCGGGCGGGAATGCTTGGAGGGCAATACTGAAATTGGATAGTAGTGCTGGCTGACCAAAGTTATCACCCTTGTTTTGCAACAGTTTCGTTTTGTGCTCCCGCTCTTTACACAGACGGGTAACAAGCCTTAGAGTGGATAAGGTGAAGCTTCTAGCCGAAGAGGTTTCGGGTCCGGTGACGTTCGGTGATTTAACGCAGTTCACGTACCTGCAGATCCTCGACATCCTGACCACAATCGCCTTTCTTGTCCAGGGCGTGCAGGAAGCGAACCCTGTCGTGAAGTTCATGATCGCGGCCGCGCCCAGCCCTCTGGTCGGGCTCGTGGCTTTGAAGATCCTGGCGGTGGCGATGGCGGGCGCCTGCTGGTATTTCGGCAAGCGAGCCGTACTCATTGCGGCGAACCTCAGCTTCGCCCTGATCGTCGCGTGGAACCTGGTTGCGATCACGGTCGCCGCCGCAGCCCGCCCCTGAGCGCCGTCCCTTCTCCACCGCCCGCATGCGCATCTGTCCTTCCTCCTGCGATGCGCGGCAAACTCCGCTCCCGCCACCCAGGGCCGATGCGCGAGCGCGCGCTTTACAACTGGTCCGGCGGAATAGCCAGCAGAAACTCCACCCGCATCGGCTGCCCGTCCCGCGTGGCCGGCCGGAACTCCCAGGACGGCAATGACGACAGCAACAGCTCATTGGTCTGCGCCGTGCCCGGCTTTACGATCCGAAGCTTTTCAAAGCGCCCTTCGCTCGTGATAAATCCGTGCAGGAGCACATAGCGCTCGCCCGGCAGCAGCACGATCACCGGCCGCAGCATGATCGTGGGATACGGCGCCTGGACCGGCGCCCCTGCCGAAAGTCGCACGACCGGGCCGTTCTGCTTGCCCGCGCCGCCTTCCCCGCCCGGAATACAGAAATGGAGAATCCAATCCTTGGCGGTCCCCATCGGGAGGTAGACCGTGTAGACGGGCCTGCCGGTGAGCAGCGTCTTGCTCTCGGGGAACTGGTCGAGTACGTTCGACTGGATCACGACCGCATCGAACTTTCCCGTGGATGGCCGGGTCAGCCGCGCCACCAGTGGTGTGGCGGTCTCTCGCGGCAGCTTGGGGACGGCAGCGATCACGCTGCCGGCGCCGCGAACACCCGT
>JACOTZ010000405.1 GCA_016178155.1 Acidobacteriota bacterium | reverse complement strand
GCGCTTCATCGGGCTGCGCACGCTGCGAAACAGCGCCCGCAGCTTCCCGGGCGCGTGGCGCAGCCACAAGCCGATCATCTGCCTGAGCACGCTGCGCCGGCGCGAATGCAGCCGGCCGGCTTCGTATAAAAGCCGAGCCTGCGTGCGGCGCAGCTTGTCGTTTGCCGTTTTCGGCAGAGCATCCGGGCGAATCAGATCCACAGCGTCCGGCTCGAGCCCGAGCAGCGTGCGGACGCGGGCCGCGACGTGCGTCCGCACACGCGCGAGGTCGTAGGATTTCAGCGCCGTGGTCTCCGCGACCACCACCAACTGCTCGGTGCCGGCGGCTTCATCGCGCGCGCCGACGGCCGCAACGCCGCCAGCGATGATGCCCGGAATCTCGGATACCGCCGCTTCGATATCCTGCGGGTGCAGCAGGCGGCCGGCGCGGACAATCGCGTCCTTGGCGCGCCCGGTGAAGAACACCTCCCCATCCACCAGGTAGGCGAGGTCGCCGGTATCGATCCATTCGGCCGGCGCGTCGTCGCCGAAGTAGCCCGCAGTCATCGACGGACCACGGAAGAGCAGCCTGCCCTGCCGGCGCTGCGGCAGATCGCGTCCGCGCTCATCGACAACCCGAACCTCGTGGCCGGGCAGCGCGCGGCCCACGGAATAGTACGAGACAGTTGCGGCGTTCTCCCGTGCGGGGCGGGCGGCGCCGCTCTCCTCGAACTGCAAGCGGTCGATGATGTCGCACAGCGGCTCGCGGCCGAGCGGGGACATGCACAGCGCCACGGCCGCCTCCGCCAGCCCGTAACAGGGGAGCATCGCCTCCGGACGGAAACCGAACGGACGAAAGCGATCGGTGAAGCGCCGGACCGTCAGCGGCTGGACGGTCTCTCCGGCGTTCACGGCAGCGCGCCAGCGGCTGAGATCGAGACCCTCGAGGTTGGCCGCCGGCACCTTGCTCGCGCACAATTCGTAGGCGAAGTTGGGAGCGGCGGAGAGGGTGGCCCGCGACTCGTGAATGGCCCACAGCCATCTCTCGGGATCCTTGAGAAACTCCAGCGGCGAGAAGCAGGTGAGCGGCGTGCCGTAGTACAGGCTGAACAACCACGACCCGATCAGTCCGACATCGCTGCACAGCGGCAGCCAGCTCACGACCGCGTCATCGCGGCGGACGTCGACGGCGGCGCCGATGGCGCGGATGTTCGCGAGGATGTTGGCGTGCGTCAGGGTGACGCCTTTGGGTTCGCCCGTGCTGCCCGAAGTGTACTGGATCAGGGCGAGCTCGGCAGGGTCCACGTGCCGCCGCCGCGCCGTCCGGCCGACGTCGCGCAGCAGATCGACAGTGACGACGTCGATGTGACGCGGCGTGGCAACCCGCAGCACGCCCGCGATGGCACTCACCTGGTCGAAGGCCACCAGAAAGCGCGCGCGGGCATTGGTAAGGATCGCCGTCTGCCGGCGCACATACTCGGTCAACTCATGCCGCCGCACCGGCGGATACAGCGGCACAGGAGTACCGCCGGCCAGAAGTACGCCGAGAAAAGCGTGGAAGAACTCCGCGCCCGTGGGCAGCATAATGGCCACGGTATCGCCGCGCCTCAACCCGAAGGCGCCCAGGCCGGCGGCGACCTGCTGCGCGGCGGTCACAAGCTGCTGGTAGGTAATGTCCTTGGACTTCCTGCCTCCGAGCAGGTGGACCTGCACGCGCTCGGGCTCGAGCTCGGCATGGTAGGAAAGCACCTCGAGGACTGTGCGCGCGTCCCCGGGCGGGACCGGCGCATCCCGCCACGCGCGCCGCGCCCGTTCCGGCGGTCCCTGTACGGCCCGGCCCTGGGTCAGGATCGCGCGCGCCCACTCTCCCGCCGTGTCGCAGTCGTGCAGAATTTCCTCAGGCAGGCTGACCTCGAAGCGCGCCTCACAGCGCAGCAACAGCTCGAACAGATCCAGGCTCTCCAAGCCGAGGTCGCGATCGAGGTGCGCCGCGAGTGACACGCGTGGCACGGCCCGTGACTTGCCCCGCCCGGCGAGCAGCTCGCGAATCAGTTCGAGCAGCGCCTGCTCGACCGCGCCCGCCTCGGCTTGTTTTAAGACTGCCGCCACGCTACACCTTGAACGACCAGCTCTTCATCGCCTCGGGTTCTACCCATTTCTGCACGCCTCGGATCTCGTTGTCCACCCAGTAGGAACGCCAGTTAATCCGCTCCGGCGCCCAGGGCAGCAGGCCGCGATCCCGCTCACACAGCAGCGCGCGCGCGGCCCGGATGTTCTCCGACTCGAAAATATACCGATTGTCCAATATAAACGGTTGATAAAGCTCGAGCATCTGCTCGCGAAAGGAGGCCTGCAGCTCCAGCGCCCGCAGCAGGGTCGCCAGTTTCGACGCGCCGCCCTGGCCCGGCAGATGGCGCGCCCGCAGGAATTTTCGCAGGACCAGCGCCATGGATTGCGCGCCGCGCAGCTGCTTCTGCAGCCGAAGCCGGCGCTTGTGATACGCGCGCGCGCTGTGGACCCGCGCGCGCCGCGGGATGCGCTTGCCGTTGGCGCTGCGGTACGCGTCGTGCAACAGCTCCACGAGCGGTCCGAGCAGGATCGGGTTCGTGTCCGCGGTGCCGAGCTGGTAGATGGGGGCGTGCTGCCCGTTCAGCAGGAGGACGCCCGCGATGAGGATCGCCGCCGCGATGAAGTCGACGGGCACGACCTCGAGTGGAATGTCCGGCCGCACCGTCCAGTCCCGCATCCCTGACATCGCCATACTGACCAGCGGCGCCGCCGTGCGCCCGCCCTCCACCCAGCCGGGGAAGGGGAACTCGAGCGCGCTCTCGACAATCGCCGGCCGCACCAGGGTAAACTCCAGGCCGGGTTCGGACGCGATGAGCTGCTCGCCCAGACTCTTCGAATAGGTGTAGGTATTGACCCAGCCCCACTGCTTCGCCCGCTGGCTGCCCAAATCGATCAGCCGCTGCGCCACCGCGCGCGAGTCCGGCGCTTCGCCCGCAAGCTGGGTGTCTTCAATGATCCGGCGGGCCCGCTCGCGGCACCACGCGATTTCGCGGCGGTGGTCGAAGCTGGTATCGTCCGGGCCCTTACGCCCGGGATAGAACCCGAGAACGGGCTCAGTCTCCTCCACCAGGCCATCGCCCTCGCCGCATACAAAGCAGGTCGAGACGTGCAGCAGCTTCGCGCCGAGCCGCTTCGCCAGTTCGATGACGTGCTCGACGCCGTCCACGTTCGTCTGGAAGGCCTCGGTCACCGGCGGCAGGAACTCGACCAGCCCGGCGCAGTTGATGATCAGCGAGACGCCCTCGAGCCGCGCGATGTCGTCGGCCCGCAGTCCGCAGGCCGATTGCGAAATGTCGCCCTCCAGGATGGTGATCGTCCGGCGGACCGGCTGGAGCCCGCGCCGCGCAACGATGTCCCTGAGCGGCGGGGACGTAAGCACCTCGGATTCAAAGCGCTCGGCGGCGGACACAGTCCGCTTCGAACGCATGAGGATATAGAGATGCCGCGCCTCCGGGAAGCGGTCGAGCACCAGCCCGAGCAACACCTTCCCGACGAAGCCGTTCGCGCCGGTCAGCAGGATGCTGTGTTGGCTGAGCGTTTGGGTTGCGTCCAACAAAGCTCTGTTTGATGTCCTGCCGCACACACAGCATTCACGGTTAGGACATTCCTCCGTATCCTCCGAATCGGGTATAGCACATTATCGCCTACTCGGGACATGACGTACTGGTTTGGCCTGAGCGGCGGCGCTCGTCCCACGACACAGGCGGCGGATTCGGCGATCCCGGGCCGCGAAAGGATGGATACAATATAACCTGCCCGCGATGTACAAAGTCCGAGCGCTATTGTTGACAGCGCCGCTGATCCTGCTGGCGACTGCCGTGATGGGGACCATTTCGCTGGTCGTCTCCTTGTTCGACTCGAGCGGGCGCGCCCAACACCGGGTAGCGCGGGGCTGGGCCCGTATCCTCCTGTGGGTGAGCGGCATCAAGGTCCAGGTGGAAGGGCTGGAGAAGATCGCCCCCAACGGCAGCTACGTCTTTGCACCCAACCACCGCAGTTTCATGGATATCCCCGTGATCCTGCCGAACATCTCGGTGCAGTTCCGCTTCATGGCGATGAAGAACCTGTTTGGCTGGCCCTTCATCGGCTATCACCTGAAGCGGGCCGGCCACCTGCCCGTCAACACCGCGAATACCCGCGAGTCCCTCCGCAGTATGACCGAGGCGGCGCACGCGATCGAGCGGCGCGGCATCTCCATACTGCTGTTTCCGGAGGGCGGGCGCACCTCCGGCGAGCTGCTGGCGTTCAAAGAGGGCGCGGCCTATGTCGCGATCAAGGCCGGCGTCCCGGTAGTGCCGGTGGCGCTGATCGGAATGCGCGAGATCCTGCCGATGGGATCCATTTATGTCCGCGGCGGCCTGGTTCGCCTGCGCATCGGCGATCCCATCCCCACCCTCCACCTCACGCTGCACGACCGGGGGCAGCTCACGCAGGAATTGTACGCCGCCGTAGCGGACCTGCTCGGGGATGAGGCAGTGATTCCGGAGAGTGCACGGGCCGTCACCGAGGCGTGACTCAGCACGCTATTTCGCAAGTTCAGTCAGGTATCGTGCCGCATCGTGGGCGGCCCCTGGGCGGCTATCCGGTTGGCAACCGGGACGGCGAAGCCCGCCGCTAAGTCGCCCGGCAAACCTGCCTGGATCGACCCTGATCTACGGCTGCACCGATTTATCCGGCGGCATTCCGAGCTTCTCGTAGAGCTTCCGCCGGCCGGCCTTGTCGGAATCGAGGATCTTGCGGGCTGCCCGGGCGACCGCTTCGGCGTGCTCGCGGGGCACGCAGATTACGCCGTCGCCATCCGCGACCATCACGTCACCCGGCCGCACCAGCACGCCCCCGACCGTCACCGGCCGGTTCACCGACTCGACTTCGTTCCGCCCCGGCCGGATGCCGCGCGCCGGACGCTTGTAGTAGAGCGGAATCTTTTCCGCAATCATTTCGTCGGTGTCGCGCGCGCCCCCGCTGGTCACGATGCCGGCCGCGCCGCGCAGCTTCCACCCGAGCGAGTTGTTCGAGCCGATGGTGCCCGTGTCGCGGTCGTCGGTACCGTCGATCACAACTACCGACCCCTTGCGCAGCAGAGCGGTAAAGGGCTCGGAGGAAAGATTGCGATACCAGTCGCCCTCCCATTTGGGAAACTCGGCCTCGGTCATCTTGGCAGGGCGCTTGTTGGTGGGCACATACCTGACTGTCACCGCGATGCCCACGACGCGGTGCGAGTAATCCTTGGTGTCGCGCCAGAGCGGCCGGATGGCCGGATCCATCAGTCCCACGTCCTGCAGCCCAGCTACGTCCATCCCGTCAGAGACGTCGGCCACACGAAGGCCTTCATAGAGCTTGAGAACCGCCGCATCCTGCTCGGCGGTGTAGTTGGGCGTCGCGATGAAACCGCGACCCTCGCGGGCGACCTGCGTCTGCGCCAGACAGGCGCCGCAGGCAACCACAACTGCTGCCACTTGCTTGACCATGCAGAACATACTAACCCGCAATGCGCTCGCTTGCTGGCGCCGGCATGCCAGACCGCCGGGGCGCGGCTTCAGCTCGCGGGTTAATCGCCGCGCTCCGAGGAACCGATCTCCCATCTCCTGGCGGTCTGTCGCCCCCCACGGCCCGCGTTCGAGCACCCGCGGGCGCGACGTTCGCCCGGGGTTCGATCCGCGGCACTCGCACTGTCCCTCGCGGCCACGATCCTGAGCAACACGATGGGTTGATAGAATCGCCACGCAGTGTGCCTCTCCCGTTAGAATGGAGCGAATGGCCGACGAACCGAAGCCGATTGCCAGTTTCGAGCAGGGCCTCCAGGAACTCGAGGCGGTTGTCAAGGAGCTCGAAAGCGGCGACCTGCCCCTCGAGCGCGCGCTCGAGCTGTTCGAAAAGGGCATGCAGATCCGCGAGACCTGCCGCAAGCAGCTCGACGATGCGGAGACCCGTGTCGAGGTCCTTATCCGCAAAGGCAATCAGGTGCAGCCCGAGCCCTTTAAGCCCGGCAAAGCATGAATCTGGCCGACTACCTGCGCGAGCAGCAGAAAATCGTTGATGCCGCGCTCGATGCCGCCGTGCCGCCCGGCTCGGCGCCGCCCGAGAACATTCACCGCGCGATGCGTTACAGCCTGTTCGCGGGGGGCAAACGCATCCGCCCGATCCTGTGCATGGAGGCGGCTCGCTGTGTCGCGGCGGATGCACCGGGGATTGAGATCGCCGCCTGCAGCCTCGAGCTCATCCATACCTACTCGCTCATTCACGACGATCTTCCGGCGCTCGATAACGACGATCTTCGCCGAGGCCGCCCGACGTGCCACAAAGTGTTCGGCGAGGCCATGGCGATTCTCGCGGGTGACGCCCTGCTGACTCTTGCCTTCCAGGTGCTGGCCGAGGCGCCGGTCGATGCGGACTGGCGCGCCCGCATGACCGCAGAGCTCGCCACCGCGTCCGGCACGGTCGCCGGCATGATCGCCGGGCAGGTGCACGACCTCGAGAGCGAGGGCGGACCCGCTACGCCGGAGGTCCTCGAGCGCATTCACCGCGCCAAAACGGGCGCGCTCCTCCGCGCGAGCCTGCGGCTCGGCGCTATCTATGGCGGCGCCACTCGCGAACCATTCCAGGCTCTCTCCTGCTATGGCGAGCACATCGGCTTGGCGTTCCAGATCGTGGACGACATTCTCGATGTCGAAGAATCGTCCGAGGCGCTCGGCAAAACGCCCGGTAAGGATGCGCAGCAGCGGAAGGTCACATTTCCAGCCGTCTATGGCATCGAGCAATCTCGGGATATGGCCGAGCGCGAACGGCTTGCGGCACACCGCGCACTCGATGGATTCGGCACGCGCGCCCAGCGTTTGCGCGAAATTGCAGACCTGATTGTGTATCGCAGGGCATGAAGCCGGCGAAGAAACGGATTGATCAACTGCTGGTGGAACGCGGACTGGCCGAATCGAGGCAGAAAGCGCAGGCCCTGATCCTCGCGGGGCAGGTATTCGTTGCGGACCAGAAGGTCGAAAAGGCCGGCCAGCCGGTCCCCACGGATGCGCAGATCCGGGTCGCGGGACGTCCTCTTTACGTCAGCCGCGGCGGACCGAAGCTCGCGGCGGCGCTCGACCATTTCGGCATCGGCCCCGGGGGCCGGGTCTGCCTTGACATCGGCGCCTCCACCGGCGGTTTCACGGATTGCCTCCTGCAGCGGGGCGCCGCGCGCGTGTACGCGGTCGACGTGGGAGCCGGCCAGCTCGACTGGCGATTGCGGACGGACCCGCGCGTCCGGCTGATCGAACACTGCAACGCGCGGTATCTCAGGCCCGAAGACATCGGCGAGCCTTGCGACCTTGCCGTTTGCGATGTGAGCTTCATCTCGGCGACACTGATCGTGCCGGTCATCCCGCCGCTGCTGCGCGAATCGGGCGAAATGGTTATACTCGTCAAGCCGCAATTCGAGGTTGGCCGCGAGCAGGTCGGGAAGGGCGGCGTCGTGCGCGATCCCGAGCTGCATCGCGCCGCCTGCGCCAGGGTGCAGGCCGCGGTCGAGGCCGTGGGATTCCGGACGCGGATCATGGCAAGCCCGATTCCGGGCGCGGAAGGCAACCGGGAGTTTCTGCTGTATGGCAAGCATTGAGACCATCGGCGTGATGACCAAGCCAGCCGTCAGGCAGGCGGGGGAAGTGGTGCCGGGCCTGCTGAAATTCCTCGGCGAGCGCGGCATCAAGGTGCGCTACGACGAGCAGACTGCCGTGTACCTGGACCGCAGCGACGGCAGCCCGCGGGCACAAGTCCCCGATGGCGCGCAGCTCGTCATCGTGCTCGGCGGCGACGGAACCCTGCTTTCCGCCGCGCGCGCCGTGGTCGGCCGCAATATCCCACTGATGCCGGTGAACCTCGGAGGTCTGGGCTTCCTGACCGCCATCACGGCCGAGGAGTTGTACGTTGAGCTTGACCGTGTGTTCGCCGGCGATTACCGCGTCGGGTTGCGCAGCATGCTCCACTGCGAGCTGTGGCGTGACGGCGGCATGGCCGCGCAGTACGAGGCCCTCAACGACGTCGTGGTCACAAAAGCGGCGCTGGCCCGCATGATCGACCTCGACACCTATGTCGGGGCGAACTTCGTTTGCACCTACAAGGCCGACGGTCTGATCGTCGCCACACCCACCGGATCCACGGCCTATTCGCTCTCAGCAGGCGGCCCGATCGTGTTTCCCACGGTTACCGCCTTCTGCATCTCGCCCATCTGCCCCCACATGCTGACCAACCGGCCCGTGGTCGTGCCCGACGATAGCGAGATCCGCATCATCAACAAGGCCGAGGACGCCAATGCCTTTCTGACGATTGACGGACAGGTCGGCGGTCCCCTGTTCAAGCTCGATCAGGTCGTGTGCCGGCGCTCGGAGCAGACGATTCAACTGGTCCGGCCGCCCAAGATGATGTTCTTCGACGTCCTGCGCGAGAAATTGAGCTGGGGACAGCGATGAGGCGTCCTGGCCTGACGGCTTGGATCTTCATCGCGATGGCGGCCGGGATCGCGCTCGGGTTGGCGGCGCCGGCCTTCGCCGTGCAGCTCACGCCCATCAGCAACATCTTCCTGCGGCTGATCAAGTCGATCATCGCGCCGCTGCTCTTTGGCACGCTCGTGGCCGGCATCGCGGGCGCCGGCAGCGTAAGAGCCATGGGCCGCATCGGGCTGAAATCGATCCTGTATTTCGAGATCGTCACCACCGTTGCGCTCTTCCTCGGCCTGGCAGCCGTGAATCTTGCCCGGCCGGGCGAGGGTATGCAATTGCAGAAAACGGCGGCGGAAGCGGCGCTGCCGAAGCCCAGCACGAGTGTGGGAGAGATGCTCGAGCACACCTTCCCGGCCAGCGTCATTGATGCGATGGCCCGAGGCGAAGTGCTTCAGATCGTGGTTTTTTCGCTGCTGTTCGGCGCCGCCTGTGCGACTGTCGGCGCCGCCGCGCAGCCCCTGGTCAGTTTCGCCGAGTCGCTAGCCGAGGTGATGTTCCGCTACACGAAATACGTCATGTACCTCGCGCCCTTCGGCGTGGGCGCCGCGATCGCCGCGACCGTCGCCGGCAAGGGCGCCGCCGTGCTCTGGGGTCTGGGCAGGCTGCTGATCACGATGTACGTGGCCCAGATCATTTTTGTGGTGTTCGTTCTGGGCGCTGTGATCCTGATCGCGCGCGTGCCGCTGGCGCGTTTTGTGCGCGCCGCGCGCGAGCCGTTTCTGATCGCTTTCTCGACAGCGTCGAGCGAAGCCGCACTCCCCCGCGCGCTGCAGAACATGGAACAGTTCGGCGTGCCCAGGCACATCGTCGGCTTCGTGATGCCGACCGGCTACAGCTTCAACCTCGACGGCACGACGCTCTACCTGGCGCTTGCTTCGGTCTTTGTGGCCCAGGCCGCGGGGGTCGAGATGAGTCTCGGCCAGCAGCTCGTGATGATGGTGACCTTGATGCTCACGAGCAAGGGCGTCGCCGGCGTGCCTCGCGCCGCGCTGGTGATCCTGGCCGGCACGCTCGCGACGTTCGGCCTCCCGATGGAAGGCGCCGCCGTGTTGCTGGGCGTGGACGCGCTCCTCGACATGGTGCGCACGTCAGTCAACGTCCTGGGGAATTGCCTGGCGACCGCAGTGATCGCTCGCTGGGAAGGCTACAAGCTGGACGCGCCGGCGCCGCTGCCCGAGGATGCGCGCCGAATGTCAGTCGAGCTGCGGGATTAAAGCTACTCGAGGCTGTCCAGAGCGGCGAACATTTCGGCCAGAGGGATCTCGACCCGCGGGTTCTCCGCGTATGGCACTTCGGACAGCTCGCCAGTGGGTTTTGCTTGCGAGTATACGAGTGCGGAGCGCACCAGCGGATCAATGACCCAGATCCATTCGGCGCCGACAGCGAGATATTCGTTGATCTTGGGCTGCACGCGCACCATCCGGTCCTCGGGCGAGAGGATCTCGACTACCAGGAACGGCGGGACCGCGGGGATACGGGCGCCGATGGGACCGGTGCGCCAGGCGGCAACGTCCGGTACCCTGAAACGCGTTGGGGTGATCTGGACGCGCACGTTAGGGTGAATCCGCAGCCCGCCCACAGCCGCGAGCTTAAGCTGAACAAAGTGCTCAACAGCCGCGCGTGGGATCTCTCCCACGTTGCGCTCCACCACCTCTCCATCCACGAACTCCGCGTCCGGTTCGAAGCTGGTGTGCAGGTATTCCTCCACACTCACGAGCGTCTTCGTGGGCATCGTGTCTCTCAGTATAGGCGCAGAGCGGGGCAGGGAACCGCCCCGCCGTGCGGGTCGCGGCTCAGAGAACTTCCGAACCGCGCGCGGTATTCAGCGGGATGCGGTACCCGAATTACGCGCCGACCGGCATGACGCCGGCCTTTTCATACCAGGGCTTCGCCGCGCGGATCGCGTCGTTCACCGCCTGGATGTTGAGCACGCCGTCTTTGGCGAGCCAGTCCTCGAGCGCCCCCACGCCGCTCTTCGCGTACACCGGAATGCCTTCCTTCCAGGTTGCGCGGCCGCACAGGACTCCCGAGAATGCCGTGCCGGCCTCCGCCGCCATGCGCAGCGACTCAGTGAATTGCTCGTTGCTCACGCCCGCGCTGAGATAGATGAACGGCTTCTCCGCCACCGACGCGGCGCGGCGGTAATGCTCGAGAGCTTCCGCGCGCGAGTACGCCTTCTGACCTTTGTACACCGAGGAGCCTTCGACGTAATTGGCGTTTACAGGAATCTCCACCTTGAGGACGTCGACGCGATAGTAGGGCTTGGAGAACTCCTGCATCGACCGCACCACGATTTCGGGCTTCCGTTTCGCGAACTCGAGCCCTTTCTCGTCGCCGCCCTTCGCGTCGTAGCCGACGAACTCGAGGAAAAACGGCATTTCGTGAAACTCGCACTCGGCGCCGATGCGCTCGATAAAGGCGTGTTTGATGTCGTTGATCGCCGCATCCTCGAACGGCGTGTAGTAGATCAGGATCTTCACCGCGTTGGCGCCCCAGTCCTTGATGCGCTTGACGGAGACGTGCGGCAGCAGGTCGGGCAGGCGCCCCGGCTGAGTGTTGTCATAGCCGCTGGCTTCATAAGCGAGCAGCAGGCCGGCGTTCCGGGCGCGCGCTTTGGCGGCATTGAGGCCGTACTCGGGGTCGAGCAGGATGGCGCTCGCGTGCGGCGTCAGCACCTTCGCGACAGCCGTCTTGAACTCGGCCATCATCTCGGGTGTCACCTGCTTGCTGTCGATGCCCTTGGCGGCCGCGATCGACTTCTGCAGGCTGCCGCGCTGGTCCATCGCAGCCGCGGCGATCACGCCGTTTTTGTCGGCAAGTGCGTTCATGTGACGCAATTTGCCTTCGGAAAGACTCATTTTGACTCCTTTAGCGATTATGTATGGCGGCCCGCGCGGCGGCGAATCGCTCGGTTTTGTGCGGACCGGATTAACGGGCTACTCCCAGTATACGGCGGTGCATGAGAGGCGCTCGGCTCGAGGTCAGCCCAGCCAGGTCGCAAGGAATGCGCCGCCGGCAATTGCCATCGTGCCGGTTGCCAGCCAGCCGAGAAGATTCAACCAGAAGCCATTTCTCGCGTCGCCCATGATCTCGCCGTTGTTGCTCAAGAGCATGATCAGCACAAGCAGCGGCGGAGCTGCCAGGCCGTTGAATAGCGCTGAAAGAAAAAGAGCGCGGATCGGGCTGACACCTGCCAGATCCAGCACGATGCCGAGCGCAATCGCTACCGTAAACAGCGCGTAAAAGCGGCGGGCGCGGCGGTAGGACAGGTCGAGACCGGACCGCCATCCAAGCAGCTCGGCGATTGCGAAAGAGGCCGATGCGGCCAACACGGGGATTGCGAGTAGTCCGCTTCCTATGAGGCCGACGCCGAACAGGAGGTACGCTGCGTCACCCGCAAGCGGACGAAGCGCCTCTGCCGCCTCTCGCGTGGTCTGGATCCCGCGATGACCCGTGCGGAAGAGGGTTGAGGCGGAGGCGAGAATCACGAAGTAGAACACGACGTTTGACAGAGACATTCCCGCCAGAACATCCGTGCGCGCGGCGCGCAACTCCTTGGCTGTGGCGCCGCGGCGCGTCGCCCGGGTACGGCGCCCGAGCGCTTTCTCCGCTTCGACCTCGTGAGAAGCCTGCCAAAAAAACAGGTACGGAGAGATAGTAGTGCCGAGTATCGCCACCAGCGTTGTTACGTGTTGCCGGTCGAGCGTGAACTGAGGCCAGGCGGTGGCCTTGAGGACTTCACTCCACGATGGGTCCGACAGGAAGGCAGCGGCGATGTAGGCGAGCAGCGCCAGCGCTGTTCCCTTGAGATACCGAGCGAAGGTCGCGTAGCTGCCGAACACCGTTACGCCTGCGGCAACAGCAGCGAAGAGCACCACGAATACCAGGGCCGGTACGCGCGTCAACATCTCCGCCGCGTCCGCCATGCCCCCGAGATCGGCGCCGATATTGAACACGTTTGCGCCAAGAAGCAGGCCGCAAGCGGCGTATAGAACAGGGCGCGGATACCGTCGCCGCAGCGCGCCGATAAGGCCCGATCCCGAGATCAGGCCGATGCGGGCACAGATGAGTTCGACGGCGCTCATCAGCGGGAGCGTCAACACCGCCGTCCAGAGGGTGTTATAGCCGAGAGTCGCGCCCGCGATCGCGTACGTCGCAATCCCTGCCGGATCGTCATCGGACGCTCCCGTGACGAGGCCGGGTCCCAGTCCCTTCAAATGTTTCCGGATCGAGCTCGTGAGCCGCGAATTACGGTTCGACACCTGAATGCATTATGCGCCGCGCGGACCGGAGCGCCGCGCAAACTGCTCGCCTTTGAAAACCCGAAACAGGTAGTAGAGCGCCGGCATCAGTATGAGGCTGCCGGCGAGTAGCGCCAGTGCCAGCAACCTCAGGCTGACGGCCGGCGCTTTCGAGTTTGCGAGCGTAAAGTCCGGCGCCACCAGGTAGGGATATTGCGCCAGCGCCCAACCCCAGAGGATCAGGGTTACCTGCGCGGCAGCCAAAACACGCGCAAGCTGGAACCGCCGGCTCCACAGCGCCCAGGCGGCGCCCGTGGCCGAAACTGTCGTCGCGAGCACCAGCGGCCAGGACCACGGCCGGTTCAGCAGACCCCGGCGGATGAGCGGCGCGTCTTCGCCCGCGGCCAGGAAGACGGCGAGGGCCATCACTCCCGTGGCCACGGCCGCGGCGAGCGCCCGCTTGCGGAAATCATCTTGCAGCTCGGGATCGTCCCTCGCCTCGAGCGTGAGATAGACCGCTGCGAGGAACGCGAACAGGGCCAGCGCGAACAACCCGACCAAAAAACTGTACCGTGTCAGCCAGGTCTCGAAGAACCCGGCGGCGAAGTAAGTCCCCAGAAAGCGAATCCGGCCGGACGACAGCGCGCCAACAGTGACGCCCAGCAGCACGGGAGTGATCAGGCTGGCAATCGCGAACATGCGGCCCCAGCGGCGCTGTGCCAGGTCGCGGTTGAACTCGTAGGTGCGAAAGGTGAAGGCCGACCCGCGCAGCACGATTCCCAACAGCGCGAGCGTCAGCGGCACGTGCAGCGCGGTCGCAATGGCCGCAAACGCGGGCGGAAACGCGATGAACAGCACCACCACCACAACGATCAGCCACACGTGATTCGCTTCCCAGATGGGACCGATCGCGTGCGCGATCGTGTCGCGCTGCCGCTGCGTTCGAGGACCCGACGCCAGCAGGTCCCATACGCCGCCTCCGTAATCGGCGCCGCCGAGCAGCACGTACAGGTTCAGTGCAAGCACCGTGAGAATGCCGGCCGTTAGTTCGGATTCGAGCACGATCGCCGCTCCTCCGCCCCGCGCCCGCGCGTCTGCGCTACCTGGTGCGCGAGCAGCCACAGTGCGATTCCGCCAAGGAACATGTACAGCACGATAAAGGTGATCATCGGCACGATCAGACCCGGCATCGGAGTCACAGCGTCGGCCGTCTTCATCACGCCTTGGATGATCCACGGCTGCCGGCCGAGCTCAGTCACCGTCCAACCCGTCTCGATCGCCAGGAACCCGAGCGGCGAGGCGGCGAGCAGCACGCGCAAGAAAGCCCGCGGGCCGGGCAGCCTGCGCTTCCAGCCCAGCCATGCCGCCCAAAATGTGACCAGCATCAGGACCAGGCCGCAGCCGACCATCACCTGAAACGCGAGGTGCACGACCCGCACGTTGGGCCACAGCTCGGGGTCGACGTCTCCGAGGCCTCTCACCTCCGCGTTCGGATCGCCGTAGGCGAGCAGGCTGAGGCCGCCAGGGACTTCGATCGCATACGGCGTGGTCCGGGTCTCCACATCGGGCAGACCGCCGATCCGCAGCGGGGCCCCCCGCCGGGTTTCGAACTGGCCTTCCATGGCGGCCAGCTTGACTGGCTGCGTTTCGGCAACGAAGCGTGCGAGCACGTCGCCGCTCACCGGCTGCAGCACCGCTGCGATGCCGCCGACCAGGAGCGCCGTTGATAGAGCCTTCCTGTGGAATGGCGCGTCATCGCCGCGCAAAATGACGTAGGCGTGCACCCCCGCGACGATAAATCCGGTCGCGGCGTAGGCGGCGAGCAGCATGTGAACCGCTTCCGGCATGGCGGCCGGGTTGAACATCGCCGCCACGGGATCGACGTCCACCGCGTTGCCCGCGGCCAAGCGAAACCCGGCCGGTGTGTTCATCCAGCCGTTTGCGGCCACCACGAACAGCCCGGAAGCGGCGCCGCTGACCGCAATTATCGCGGCGGCCGCGACGTGTGCGCGCGGGCCGACCAGGTTCCAGCCATACAAGTAAATGCCGAGGAAGATCGCCTCGGTGAAAAATGCGAAGCCTTCCAGGGAAAAAGGCATGCCGATGATCGGTCCGGCATGGCGCATGAACTCCGGCCACAAGAGGCCGAGTTCAAACGACAGCACCGTGCCGGAAACGGCGCCGATCGCGAACAGGATCGCCGTCCCTCTCGACCAGTTCTTCGCGAGCGCGAGCCAGGTCTCGTCGCGCGTGCGCAGCCAGCGCCACTCGGCGATGCACATCATCAGCGGCATCGCGATACCGGCCGAGGCAAACAGGATGTGAAACCCGAGCGAAATTGCCATCTGCCAGCGCGCCGCCAGCAGATCATCCATCGTGAACCTCCCAGCGTGGGGCGTAACCACCGCACCGGCTCCATTTTCGCTCCGGTCACGGCGGCCCGCGGCAGATGAGCCGCTCTCCAACTCCGGACACGCGCGCACTAGCGGTGATATGGGCCCGAATTTCCGGCTGAGGCAGCCGCGGCAGTAGGTATTTACTTCATCATCAGCAGCCGCCGGATTTCCGGTTTATCGAGATCTTCCCGCCGAACCACCCGCGCCGGCAGGTCGATTTGCTTCGGCGGCTGCCTGCCATTCAGCTTGTCGACCACGGTCTTGACCGCCTCATAGCCCATCCGGTAGGGATCCTGCACGACCATGGCGTCGATCGCACCGCGACGCAGGTCCGCGATCATGCTTTCGCTCGAGTCAAACGCCGCCAGCGCCACTTTGTCTTCCAGGCCGCGACTCTTGATCGCCAGTGCGCAACCCACCGAGCTGGGTTCCGAGGAGGCGAACATGCCGTTCAGATCCGGATGCGCGTTGAGAATGTTCTCCGCCGCCGCCAGAGCCTTGGCGCGATCGGACATCCCGAACTGGGTGGCGGCAATGCGGATGCCGGGGAACTCCTTTTCGATCACCTCCGTGAATCCCCTCTCGCGATCCATCGTGGACGCACTGCCGGGGGCGTGCATGATCATCGCCACCTTGCCTTTGCCCTTCAATAATCCCGCGAGCGTCCGCGCGCCCAGCCGCCCGCCCTCCAGGTTGTCGGTGGCGACGTAGCTGAGATAGTTCGTGGTGTCCACGCCCGAGTCGAACACTGTAAGCGGGATGCCTTCGCTCGCTGCGCGATCAATCGAGCTGAGCAGCGCTTTGCGCTCCGCGGCCGCCACGGCGATGCCGTCCACGTGCCGCGAAATCATCGAGTCAAGGATCTGCATCTGGCGCGTGTACTCGGTCTCCTGCACAGGGCCGTTCCACAGGATGTCGACGTTGAATTCCTTGCCCGCCGCCAGCGCCCCCTGTTCTACCGAAAGCCAAAAAACATGCGAGGTGCCTTTGGGAATTACCGCGATCGTCTTGCGTTGCCTGCGCCGGCACGCCGCCGCCAGGACCGCGCCCGCCAGCACGCAGGCGCGGCGTCTACTGAGCACACCAGCCTCCGTCAATCAGGATGTCCGTGCCCGTGAGGAAGCCGGCCTCCTCCGAGCACAGATACACCGCAAGCTGGCCGATTTCCTCCACCCGCCCCCAGCGGCCGAGCGGAATGCGCGAGATGAACTGCTGGTTGAGTTCCGGGTTTTGCATCAGCGCCGTGTTCATCTCGGTGGCGAACGGCCCCGGACTGATGCCGACCACGGTGATGTTTTCCGAGGCCAGCTCGAGCGCCAGGGCCCGCGTGAACCCGAGCAGCCCCGATTTGCTCGCGGAATACGCCGTGCGCCCGGGAATCGACACGTGGCTCATGATCGACGTCATGTTGAGAATGCGCCCGTAGCCCTGCCCTTTCATGCGCGGGACAAAGGAGCGGCAGAGCAGGAACACGGCCGTGAGGTTCGTATCCATTACCGACCGCCACTCGTCGAGCGTGAATTCGGTCACCTGCTTGCGGACATTGATGCCGGCGTTGTTGATCAGGATGTTGACTCTGTGGCCCGCCGCCGTGACCTGCTTCTCCAGTTCCCTGACTTCGTCTTCGCGGCTCACATCGGCGCGGAACACGTGCGCCTCGGCGCCCCGCTCGCGGGCGGCGGCTGCCGTCTGCTCGAGCTGCGGGAGGTCGCGCGAAACCAGCACCAGGCGTGCGCCGGCTGCCCCGAGCGCCAGCGCCATCGCTTTGCCCAAGCCCTTGCTTGCGCCCGTGATCAGGGCGGTTCTTCCGGCCAGTGGTTTGTCCATTCCTTCTCCAGAATCTGAGCCGCCCGTGGGATTCTCCGGGCGCTGTGTCCCTACGGATTGCGCGCGGCGTCCAGGATCAGGCCCGCGACCGCGTGCGGCTGGTCGATGTTGCTCATTGTCATGCGGCTGCTCTCGCCCGCCGTTTCGATCGAGATGTCGCCGGTACCCATGAGGCGCTGGCCGACCGTCTGGTCCACGCGCACGTCCTGCACCTTCGTGATCTCGAGCGTACGGGTCGACTTGGACACGACCCCTGTTTCGTAACGCAGCCTGCCGCTCGTAAGCGAGAGCGTGCGGAAGCGGGTCCCGATGTGCCGCAGGCCGGCCCAGACGGCGATCAGCGCGGGCAGCAACAGCAGCGCGGCGGAGCCTTCCGAGCGCTGCATATAGGTCAGGACCCCGGCCGCCAGCACCACCGCGCCGAAATACCATAACTTGAGCGCCTTCGTGCTCGGGTGCACGACGAGGACCGGCGCCTTTTCGGGAGTAGCGCTCAAGAGCGTTATTTTACAGCACGACCGGGCCGCACGGGAGGCCGGGCACGGCCGCGGGCTTCGGCCCCGCGCCGAGGCTCGCCGTCAGGGCAAAAACGGCGTGAGCGTCCGGCGCCGTCGTGGGGACAAACGCGGGCTCAAAATCGCCCGGCGATCACCGGCGTATCGTCGATGCTGTATCTTAAAGTGTATTCTCAGCGGAGCAGATATGTCGCAAAAATCATTTCTCATCCCGGCGCTGCTGTGCGTGACCGCGCTACAGCTCCCGGCGGATTTCAGCTACGAACAGAGCAGCAAGATCACCGGCGGCGTCATGGCCGGCATGATGCGTGTCGCGGGTGCTTTTTCCAGGCAGGCGCGCGAGCCCATCAGAAGTACGATCCTCATCAAGGGCGATCGCATGGCCAGCATCACCGGCGCCCGCGCTCAGGTCGTTGACCTGCAACGCGAGACCATGACCGAGATTGACTTTGAGAAGAAAACCTACTCCACGATTACCTTCGAACAACTGCGCCAGGCGCTCGACAAGATTTCGCAGCAGATGCAACAACAGAAGGGGCAGCAGAAGGCCGACATGAGTTTCAAGGCTTCCGTCAAAGAGACCGGGCAGACCCGAAACATCGCCGGGCTGAACGCCAAGGAAGCCATCCTGACCCTCGAAATGGAAGCGAAGGACAAGAAGTCGGGTGATAGCGGCGCCTTCACGGTGGTTTCCGACATGTGGTTGTCCTCCGGCATCGCCGGCGCGCAGGAAGTGAAATCGTTCCACGAACGCATGGCGCGCAAGCTGGCCTGGAACCCGGGCGCGGGCATGATGGGAGCGATGATGCAGCAGCGCGCCGACATGTCCAAGGGTTTCGCGGAGCTCTCCAAAGAGGCCGCCAAGCTCGAGGGCTTTCCCGTGATGCAGGTCATCCGCATGGGCACGGCTGGCCAGGGAGGCACGGATGCCGCCCAGGGCCAATCGCAGCGGCAACAGCAGCCCTCCGAACCGCCCCCGACCGCCGGCGACGTCGCCGGGGGAGCCGCCGCTGGCGCCGCTTCGCAAAAGCTCGGTAAGGCCGGCGCCATTGGCGGCGTACTCGGCGGGTTCGGCGGGTTTGGCCGTCGCAAGAAGCAGCAGCAGGAGCCTCCCTCTCAACCGCCGCCGCAGGCCTCCCAACCCGCCGCGCAACAGGCCCCGGGCCCGGCCATGGCGACTCTGATCGAGTTCACCACGGAAGTATCCAGCTTTTCTTCGGCGCCCGTGGACGCCTCCAAATTCGAGGTTCCCGCGGGATTCAAGCAGGTCGAGAGCAACCTCGAAAAGCAACTCAAGAAGTAAGTCTCCGCGCACGGAGGCTCGGAGCACCGCCGTGCGCCTCAGTGGCCTGGTCCGCACACGCAATCACCGGCGGGTGGATGATTCGAGCGGGCCCGGGACCCACAAACTCCCGAAACATCGATCGGTTGGATCGAAGAAATCGATTGGACGCGGGTGCGATTCGGCTTTACACTGAGGCTGGATGGCGGGTCCGAGGTGTCATTCGGTGTTGCATGTGGTACTGCTCGGCCTTGCCGACGAAGTCGCCGAGAGCCTTGCGTGCGCAGTCGCCAAAGCGTGCGGCTGCTGTGTCATCGCGCGCATCTCAGAATGGGCTAGGGGGTTCGCCTACGTCGCCCGCCGGGGGTGCGACGTCCTCTTCTGCCCGCCAAACTCGTTGCTCGTCGCGGAACTCCGGCGGCGGATCCCGAGCGGCTGCATCATTGTTGTGACGCGCGGTCCAGCCGTACACGACTGGCTGGACGCGATCGACGCCAGCGCGAGCGACTACTGTGCCGCACCTTTTGATTCCGATGACCTTGCCTGGATGATCGAGTGGCGCCGGCGGGAGAGTAAGCGGCCGGCGGTGGCGGGATGAAATGCAAGAGGCGCTGCCCTGCGGCAACGCCCTCGTGCCGGATTCGCTTATTCGATTTCCTTGCTCTTCTTCTTGCGATTGCGCTTGCGCGCCAGCGCTTCTTTCGTGCGCCGCTTCTCTCCGGGTTTCAGATAGAAGGAGTGACGCTTTATCTCTTTGATGATGTCCTCTTGCTGGACCTTTCGCTTAAAGCGCCGCAGCGCACTTTCCAGGCTTTCGCCTTCCTGGACTACGACTTCCGCCAAATCCGTTCACCTCGCTTTCGGGGCCTGATAACTTATTCTAACTGGAGGTGACAAGCGCTCTTCGTGGAGCCCCGGGGGGCCGGCATCCTCGCCGGGCTGGCGTGCAGCGCCGATCACAAAAGCCGCTATGACACGAATCGTGGTGGTGACGGGTGCGACAGGGGCACTTGGACGGGCAGTCCTCGCGCGCTTCACAAGCGCGGGTGACGCCCTGATCGGCATAGCCCGCGCGAACGCCGATGTTTCCGCCGACCTGACCCGGCCGGAAGACGCCGCGAGAGCCGTCGCCGAGATCGTCGCCGCACATGGCCGAATTGACGTGCTGGCGCACGTGATGGGCGGCTTCGCCGGTGGCGAGCCCGTCGTGCATACCACGGTCGAGACTTGGCGGCATATGCTGGACCTGAACCTGAATGCCGCGTTTTACATCATCCGCGCCGTGCTGCCGCACATGATTCGCGCCGGCCGCGGGCGGATTGTGGCGGTGGGTTCGCGCACCGGGACACAGCCCGGCGCGGGACTGAGCGCCTACGGTGTTTCGAAGGCGGGCTTGAATGCACTCGTGCAAACGGTCGCGGCCGAGGTTCGCGACCTTGGGATCACGGCAAACGTGATCCTGCCGAGCGTCATCGATACCGAGGCAAATCGCGCCTGGGGCAAGCCCGACGATGTCGCCCGTTGGGTAAAACCCGAGGCTGTCGCCGAACTCGTGTTCTGGTTGGCTTCGCAAGCGGCAGCCGATGTGAACGGCGCGCTCATTCCGGTTTATGGCCGCGCCTGAGCGCGGTCATTATGGATCCTCCCGAAGGCTCTGACAGCTTGGCCTGTGACGGCGGACCTCCCGGCAAATCGAAACCCTCACTGCTCGACTCTGTCTGGACCGCCGCTGGCCTCAGCGACCGGAAAAACTGGCGCGGCCGCCGCGCGTCTTCCCGCTGCGCGCGTTTTCCGCCCGCGGGTCGCCGCATCGCCGGCGCTCTGGTCTCGATCGCCCTCGCCGCCGGTTGATGAGAACTCGCGTACGGGGTGCGCGACATAGAAGTGGTGCGATGCACGGAGCGCTACCGAGCCGCGACCGTAAGCTACCGAGCCGCGACCGTAAGCTACCGAGCCGCGACCGTAAGGGAGCGGACGGAGGGATTTCAGAGCATCTCGCCGACGAAAACCGCCATAGGTTCGCCCTGCTCCTCGACGACATAGCGGATCGCGTCTCTTACATCCTGATCCTTCCACAGCCATCGTGTGCTTCCATGGCGCGCCCAGCGTTTTCGATCCGATGTTTC
>JACOTZ010000404.1 GCA_016178155.1 Acidobacteriota bacterium | reverse complement strand
TGAGCCGCTATCACCGATGAAAGCATTGGCTCTGCTGTCCACGCTGCAGAGTGCCGATATCGTGTTACCCACCACCGATGGGCGAGAGATCCGCCTGCGGCGTGTCACCGAACCCAACACGGAACAGAAATCCTTACTTCCTCAACTCAACCTCAGCTTGCCGGAACGTCTCCATTCTTATCCAAAATGTAGTGCAGACTCGGCGATCGCCTGAACTGATTCCACACGGGTTAGGCGATTACCAGGCCCTTCCGTGACGAAGTTGGGCTAATTTGCGGGGGCGGCGGCCTTCTTATCGACCAGGGCCTGCACCTCGGGGGGAAGCTTGAACAGGTCCTCCGGGACGGGCTCGTTGAGCTTGACCGACTCGAAGGTGATCCGCATCTCCTGGGTGGCGAATTTGGTCACGATCGAGTGCGGCACCTTGATGCCGCCGGCAACCGCGCGGTAGTCCGAGATCGTGACGTCGCTCGAGATCTCGCCCATGGGCGTGGGGACGCTGACGGTCATCCGCGTCATTAAGCCGGATCCCTTGTCGTAATAGCGGGTCTCAGGCTTGCCGACTTTCGGAGTCGCCAGGATCTTGTAGACAGGTTTGCCGTCGATCTCCTCGAGCCCGAGCGTTTCCACTTTGACATAGTCGGCGCGCCAGTCGGCGTCGCGTCCGAGCTTCGCTTCGCGCAGGGCCAGCTCACGCTCGGCTCCTTCGCGGATGCGCGGACCCATCACCGCCGATTTTTCCCAGACCACGTTCCCGTCGGTGCCCTGTTCGATCTTGCCGACGCCCGGCAGTTCCATTACCCGGTAGTTCTTCCCGCCCTTGATGCTGTAGGTGGTGAGCGTGGCCTGTAGCCCCTGGGCAACGATCACGACCTTGCCCGTCATGACCAGCGAGCGGACGCTCTGAAGAGCTTGCTTTCCCCCGGTTGCGTGGACGTGGCGGTCGATAATGTCCTCGGCTTTGGGGAGATCGTTCTGCGCAGCCCGTGCGAGCACCGCCACCGCGAATGCGGCCAGCAAGAGACGTATCTGTCTACTGGGCATTGGGCACCACCATCGCCGGCGCGAGCGGTGCGGCGGCCGCGGCCGCCGGTGCGCGCAGTCGAAGCGTACGCCGGCAGCCCCCGGTGTCCGCGAGGCAGCGAATGCGGCGCGTCCGCACGCCGTTGGGTGCTGGTGAGGATTGTGGGCTATTCATGATGCTTGATCCAATCTATCGCAGCTTCGAGGATCAGGTCGCGGCCTTCGAGCAGCGCCGCGCGGGTATGCCTGACCTCTACGTCGGGTGCGACCCCGAGCCCCTCGAGCGGGCGGCCGCTCTCGGAAACGTAGCCGGCCAGCGCGTACTGGAAGCCGTCGCCGTTCGGCAGCCGCATGATCGCCGACGGCAGCGCCGCACCGGCGCTGCGCGACCCGAAGATCCGGGCGCGCTTGAGATCCTGCATGCCTCCGGCAAAGATCTCGGAGGTCGACGCGGTTGTGCCGTCAATCAGGATCGCCAGCGGTCCCGCGTAGCAAGGCAGCCGCGGATTGACCACAAAATTCAATTTGGCGCCGCGCATGGTGAGGGTGCCCAGGCGGCGGCCCGGCTGATCGACGAACCAGCCGGCCACTCCCATCGCCATGGCGCCAATCCCTCCGGGATTGCCCCGCAGGTCGATCACAATGCCAGGGGCGCTGGCGAAGCTCCGGACGGCTTGCTCGAACTGGGGCATGAGACCCTCGGGATCCAGAAAGAAGTTGAACCGGATGTAACCCACGCCGCCGTGCAGGGTCCGCGACTCGAACCAGACCGGAACCGGAGGAAGGTTGCCGAATCCCGCCAGTTTACCGCGCGCCCCGGCGCGTTCGAGGCGGCGGGTGACCGGGCGGCCACTTCCGTCGAGGAGTTCGATGGTGAGGACGGTTCCGGCGCGGCCCGCGAGCAACGAATTGAGAGACCGCGCGATCATCAGCTCGCGGTCGCCGGTGTCGAGGCGGTTCAGGGTTTCGACTACGGGCCGGAGCGGTTTGCTGTCGGTGCCCACCACCTCCCAACCCGTGCGGATGCCCGTCGCGGACGCGGGTGATTGCGGCTCCACGATCGTCACCAAGGGTCTCCCGTCGACCAGATCCAGGCGGACGCCCGTTCTGCCGAAGTCGCGGGATGCGCCGTGGCGGTCGAGCGACGTGTACACCTCGGCGGGGATGATGGCAAAATGCGATTGTTCGAGCCGCGCCAGCATGTCCCGCATCGCCTGTCGCGCTTCCGCGACAGTGCCCGCCTCCTCTACGGCGGGGCGGTATCGGTCATGGACGGCCTGCCAGTCGATCCGGCCGAGATCCCAATGGATATCGCGGACCTGGCGCCAGGCAATCTCGAACGACTCGATGTTCAGTCTCTGCTGCTCGGGGGTCAGCTTCGGCTCGGCGGCACACGCGCCGGCCAGTGCTGCCAGCAGGAACAGAAACCGCATCGGATGTGCCTGGAGCCTCAAGCATACCATGCATGCTGTACGGGTCTAGAACGTGAGAGGCGGCGGCTCGATCACAGGGTTATCTGCGCTCACAGGCAAAAGAAGTTCAGCGCCTTGGATATGTAATTCTTCATCTCGTTACGCCGGACCACGGCATCGAGGAAGCCATGGGCGAGTAGGAACTCGGCGCGCTGAAAGCCCTCGGGCAGCTTCTGGCGGATTGTCTGCTCGATCACACGTGGGCCGGCAAAGCCGATCAGCGCTCCGGGCTCGGCGATGTTCAGGTCGCCGAGCATGGCGAAGCTGGCGGTGACGCCGCCGGTCGTGGGATCAGTCAGGACACTGATGAAGGGGACGCCGGCCTCGTCGAGCCGCATCAGCGCCGCGCTCACTTTGGCGAGCTGCATCAGGCTGACTGCGCCTTCCTGCATGCGTGCGCCGCCCGAGGCGGACACGATGATCAGCGGAACCTTGTGCGCCGCCGAACGCTCGATTGCCCGCGTGATCTTTTCGCCCATGACCGCGCCCATGCTGCCACCGATGAACTTGAGCTCGAGGGCGCAGATGTTCACGCGCCTGCCGTTCAGCAGTCCGCTGCCCGAAAGGATGGCGTCGGGCAGACCGGTTGCCTGGCGCATCCCCTCCAGCCGCTCGGTATAAGGCTTGGCGTCGACGAACTCGAGGGGGTCCGCGGAGTGCAATTCCGGGTCGAACTCCTCCCACTGACCGTCATCAAAGAGCAGGCGCAAGCGGGTGCGCGCCTCGATGCGGAAGTGAAACCCGCATTTCGGGCACACCTGCAGCTCCTCTTCGAGCGCCTTGCGCCAGATGATCTGGCGGCAATACTCGCACTTGGTCCAGAGGCCCTCGGTCTTGACCGTCCGGCTCGCCTCTCCTTCCGGGCTCACCGACGGCTTTTGTCGAGTCCACCAACTCATCGTCAGATTTCAAGGTAGCAAAGTAAACGCCGCCGCCCTCAGCGCGGGTAGGGGTGGCCGCGCAGGGTGGCGAAGGCGCGGTAGATCTGCTCGGCGAGGACGGCGCGGGCCAGCTCGTGAGGGAAGGTCATGGGCGAAAGCGAGAGCAGCAGGTCGGCGCGCGCCCTCCACTCAGCCGGTAACCCGGCGGCGCCCCCGACCACGAAGATCAGGTCACGGCCCTCGCGCTCGGCCTTTTCGATCAGGCCGGTGAACTGTGCGGAGCTGAGCGCCTGCCCCGCCGGATCGAGCAGCGCCTTCAGGGCCGACGGGCGGGTCGCCCACAAGTCGGTGCGCTCGGGGCGGATCTCACGCATCTCGACGGTGGCCCACCGCCCGGCGCGCTTTACGAATTCGGCGGCGAGCGCGTTGGCGTTGCGGTCGCGCGGCTTGCCGATGAAGTATAGGGAGATCCGCACGGCTCAGCGGTAGGTCAGCAGCTCGCGCTCGTCGAGGTGCGGGAAAGAGTTGTAGGAACTGAGCGAAAATCGCTCGCCCGAGAACAGGAATTCGGAGTACGAGCCGTTGCGGGAGACCCAGATCAGTTCCAGGGCGTGGCGGGGAGCCAGGTCGAGTGCCAGGCTGATGGTGGCCGCGATCGGCCCGCCGGACGTGAAGACGACCGAGTTGGACGATTTCGGCGCGTTCGCCCGGATACACGCAATCGCGCGGCTGACGCGGCCGCGGAAGTTCTCCCAGGACTCGACCTCGGGGATGTCAAACTCCCCCGAGGCCCAGTGTCGCGCCACCACCTCGAAGAGCTTCTGTAGCAGGCGCCCGGCCTCGGGGCTGTCTTCGCTCGCGCGGAACTCCCGGTAGAGGCGCGCAACCTCTTGGTCGCGGTCCACGAGCACGGGCACGAGCCGGCGCAGGACGGTGGCGGCGTCGAACTCGTCGACGTCATCCACAATCACCGGGTCGGGAACGGAACCGCCGGCTTGCCGCAGGGCCTCCGCGGCGATCTCGCAGGTGCGCCGGTGGCGTTGCGCGGG
>JACOTZ010000066.1 GCA_016178155.1 Acidobacteriota bacterium | reverse complement strand
TCACAAACCATTGTCGGCCGCCTCAAAACCGGCTCCGCAAGCTGATCGCCGTTCAAATCGCGGCAAGGCAAAATCGCCGTAAGAGACTGATGTTGCGGAGCTTATGGGATTGCACAAAGTACTTTACCGGACACTAGTGATCAAAAGCAGCGAGCAACCTTCGATGCGCCAGCTTGCCAAGTTTACCGTACGCAACTACTGAATTGTCGCGGCCGGGTTCAGAATATCCGGTACTCGCACACAATGCAAGACCAAAAGCGAGAAAAAGCGCGTGCAAGGGGGAAAAGAAGTCGCGCCGCCCGAGCAGGGTGTTGGGTAACGCGTCCTGCAGCTTCCGGCGGTAGCGCCGCACCAGCCGATGCAACACCTGGGCCGGCAGCAGCCAGCCGAGCAGAAAGGCCGCCACCAGGCGCTTCCACACGCCGCCGTACAGCAGGCTTGCCACGGAGTGGGAAAACCCGATCGACACCCCCAGTCGATGGCCAGCCCCACGGCCGCGACGGACGATCCCTGCAGCGTTACGGTCCGCGGGACCGGCCGCGCGCCGGCCCCAGGGCGCATGCGGATCCCGACCTCGGGCGTTGGCCAGCGGAGGGCGAAGTTCACAGCCCCCACCGCCGCGAGCGTCAGGCCGACGGCCGGCCGTTCAATGGAGTTGTTGTCGATCTCCAGATCTCCGTCCCAGGGTAGCGGCCTGCCAGTTATTGAGAGCGTGGCGCACAGCATGTTCCGAGTTGCTGGACAACGATGGCCGTGCCGAGGCGCTTGCACGGTCGCAAGAAAACCCGGCGAGGGCCTACTCGTAACGCAGCGCCCGCATGGGGTCGATTCGCGCCGCCCGGCGCGCGGGAAGCAGCGCCGCGAAGAATGCGACCACGAGCAGCACCACGCACACGCCTGCGAATGTTGCGCTATCGGTGGCGCTGACGCCGTACAGCAGGCTGGCCACGAAGCGGGACAACCCAATCGCCACCACGAGCCCGATCGCCAGCCCTACACCCGCGACCGACAAGCCCTGCAGCGTCACCTTCCGCAGGACGGAGCCCGCGTCCGCCCCCAGCGCCATCCGAATCCCGATCTCCCGCGTCCGCCAGCGCACGGAAAAGTTCAGCAGCCCGTACAGCCCCACAGCGGCGAGCGTCAGACCGACGGCGGCGAAGACGCCGAACAGGACCGCACAGACCCGCGGGACCAGCATCGACCGATTCACGTGGTCCTCGAGCGTGCGCGCGTTGAACACCGCCAGGTTGGGATCGATCCTGCCGACCTCCCGGTGCACCGCGCCCATCAGCCTGTTTGGATCCCCGGTGGTCTTCACGACAATCGAGATGCCGTAGAAGCTCATGACTTTCTCGGGCGCCTGCTCGAGCGAGTGATAGGCGATCACCGCCGGCTCTTCGCCGATGGTGCGCGACTTGTGATTCCGCGCGACCCCGATGATCTCGTACTGCTTGCCGTTATTGTCGACCACCTGCCCGACCGGCTCCGCGCCGCCGAACAGCTTGCGCGCGAGATTCTCGTTCACGATCAGCTCGCGGCCCGTATCGATCCGGGGGTCGAACTCGCGGCCACGGATCAGCGGAATCCCCATCGTCTCGAAAAAGCGCGAGCCGACATGGAACTCATCGACGTTGAGCCGCACCTCGCCGTCTTTGCCCTGGACCTTGTAGTCGGACCGGCTCCCGCCCATGCTCAGCGGCAGGCTGTCAAGGAAGCTTACGGAAAGCACGCCGGGCAGCGCCGACACCCGCTCGCGGAGCCCGGTGATAAATTGCCTGGTCTTTGCCGCTGAATAGTTGTGGAGTTTCGGATCTACAGCCATCAGCAGCACGTTGTCCGCGCGAAAGCCGAGGTCGATGGAGGCCGCGCTCTGGAGGCTGCGCAGAAACAGGCCCGCGCCGACCAGCAGCACCAGCGAGAGCGAGACTTGAACGATCACGAGCGCGTTGCGCAGGCCGAAACGCCGCAAGCGAATCCCCGACCCGCCCTGGTCCTTGAGCGCAGTCACCAAGTCCGGGCGCGTGGCGCGCAGCGCCGGCACCAGGCCGAACAGGATCCCCGTCAGCACTGCGAGTCCCGCCGTGAACGCGAACACCCGCCCGTCGAAGCCGAACGTGAAAACAATCGGCAGGGGCAGCGGCAGCGCGAAACGAGACAGCGCGCTCACCGGCGCGGCGGCCATCGCCAGGCCGAGCGCCGCGCCCATGAGCGAGAGCAGGATGCTCTCCGTGATCAACTGCCGCATCAGCCGGCTTCGACTCGCCCCCATCGCAAGCCGGACGCCGATCTCTTTTCGCCTTCCGGCGGCGCGTGCCAGCAGCAGGTTGGCGACATTCGCGCACGCCACCAGCAGCACCAGTCCGACCACCACCATGAGCGCCGTGGTGAGGGCCATCGCCGGTTTCGCGGTGCCGCCGGGCAACAGACCGGAGGCATCAAGACGGATCGGTTTTGCCTTCTTCTTGCCCTTTCGATAGGTCGCATCGAGCCGCTCCTGCACCACGTTCACGGCCGCGGCCGCCTGCTCGCGGGAAACGCCCGCCTTCAAACGCCCCTGCAGCGTCACCCAGGAACTCGTGCGGTTCGTGGGATCGAGCAAGGTGGTGGCGCGTGAGTTCTTCATCAGGTCCGGCATGAGCTCGTCAGCCATCGGCAGCGGCGCCCAAAATTCGGAAATAATGCCGCGCAAAGTGCCGGAGAAACCGCGCGGCGCCACACCGATTACCGAGTAAGCGCGGTTATTCAGGATCACGCTGCGTCCGACGATGCCGGGATCCCCGCCAAAGCGCCGCCGCCACAAACCGTCGCTGAGCACCACCACGGCGTGCCGCCCGTGATCTTCCTCGCTCGTGAACCCGCGCCCGAGCACCGGCCCGGCGCCCGCCACCGGGAAGAAATTCGCCGTGGCGAGCTGCCCCCAGATCCGCTCCGGCTCGCCTCCCCCGATGCTCACCGGCAGCATCACCAGGCAGGCGGCAACGTCTTCGAAGACGTGGCGCGTCTGCTCGCGGTAATCGAGATAGTCCGCGTACGGAAACGTGTAGCCCTCGGAGAAAACGAGCAGCCGTTCCGGCTCGCGTACGGGAAGAGAACCAAGGAAAAGCCCGTTGACGATGCTGAACACGGTCGTGTTCGCCGCAATCCCGAGTGCGATGGAAACGACGATCGCCGCCGTCAGCCCCGGGCTGCGCGAGAACCCGCGTCTCGCGTACCGGATGTCCTGCAAAACACCACTGAGCATCTTGGACTTGCCTTACCCGTGTGAACGCAATTCGAACGCCGGAAGTTCCCCGCCCCGGGAAACATTTATCGTGCGCTCGCCCTCGCCCGCACGGTAAGCCCGCGGCCGGCGCCGCCTCCAGGGGCCCGTGCTGCACGCATCTTCGCCGGAGTCCGCGACCGAAGTTTCCGGCTGGCGCTACAGTTCCCGGCGCGTCGCAACGATCACGATGCGGCCTGACCGCAGCCTACTCCCGGATCCGCAGGAGCTGATTCGATTCGATATTCACCAGTGTCTGGCGCTTGCCGCTCGGCCAGAAGATGTCGAGCGAGTCGGCTCGCACGTGCCGGCCGAGGCCGAAGTGGACGCGATACGGGTTGCTCGCGCCGAAGCCCTCGCTGCCCTTGACCTCGCGATGTTGCGTGAGCTCGCCCGCCTTAAGCAGCAGCGTCGCGCCCACCGCGAAGGCGTTGCTCTTCGTGCCCGCGAGCTCGACCTGCAGCCAATGGTTGCGGTTGCCCTTGAGGTTGCGATAAAACGCGTTCTCCGCGTGGTCGCCGGGATAGTGACCGCCGAGCTGCGCGTAAATGTCGAGGTCGCCGTCGTTATCGATGTCGATGAAGGTCACGCCGTGGCCCTTGTTGCCCGGCCGCGCGAATCCCACCACGTTCGTCACGTCGCTGAACGTGCCGTCGCCGTTGTTGTGAAAAAACCGGTTGGGCTCGAGCCGGCTCAACTGCGGATCGCCGGTGCCGAAATAAAAATCGACAAAGCCGTCGTTGTCCACATCGGCCACCCCGGCGCCCATCACACCCATCGGGGCGTAAAGCTGCGATTCGAACGTAATATCGCTGAACGTGCCGTCGCCGTTGTTCCGGAACAGCCGCGGCGCATCGCGATGAATCGCCTCGCGTTTCGGAACGCTGAAGAGCTTCGACAGGCCGGTCACCACCGCATCCCACGGCGCCAGGCTCGTGGTGAGGAGGTCGGGGCGGCCGTCATCGTTGTAATCGACGAAGAAGGCCACAAACCCATTGTGCGGCGCTTGCGTCACACCCGCCTGGCGCGCCACCTCCGTAAAACGAAACGCGCCGTCATTGCGGTAGAGGCGGTTGGGACTTCCATCGAGGCCGTTGAAGAAAATGTCGAGATCGCCGTCGCGATCGTAGTCGCCCAGCGCGGCGCCGATCGCCCCCCACGAGGGCGGCTCGTCGAGGCCGGCTGCACGCGTCACATTCAGGAACGTGCCCTTGCCGGTGTTGCGATAGATCTGCGGCACCGAGCCGTCCTTCAGCACACCGTTGGCGACTACCAGGTCCAGGTAGCCGTCGTTGTCGAGGTCGCCCCACAAGGATACGAAGCCGGAGCCCGCATCAGCCGCGCCGCTCTCCTTCGACACGTCCTGGAACCTGCCGTTGCCCAGATTGCGGTACAGCCGGTTCGCCATGGGTCCACTCCAGCCGTTCAGCGCCAGGTAGATA
>JACOTZ010000065.1 GCA_016178155.1 Acidobacteriota bacterium | reverse complement strand
GTATTCGCTGTTTCCTGTCAGATCTTCTTTAGCGATGCGAATAAGGTCCGCGAGGAGACCGGCCTGACACAGGGCCGGTGGGCCGGCGGGCGGCTGCGCGTCCGGCACCGCGTCGATGACCACGTATCGGAGCTGTTTCCGTGTTTCTACGGCGGTGGCGGTTCCTGCGCATTCGATCGCGGCAAATTCCTCGAACTCGGCGGGTTCGACTCATTATTTGCGCCTTTTTACCTCGAGGATACCGACCTCGGATTTCTCGCCTGGAAGCGCGGCTGGAAGGTACTCTACCAGCCCGCGAGCATCGTCTATCACGAGCACCGGGGCACGATCGGCAAGCATTACAGTGAGCGCCGCATCCAGACGGTGTTACAGAAGAATTTCATTCTCTTTGCCTGGAAGAACATGCACGACTGGCGCCGCCTCGCGGGGCACTTCGCCTACACATTCACGGAGAGCCTGGTAAGCGCCTTTTTCGGCGACTCTCCGGAACGCGCCACTTTTGGCGGACTGTGGCGTGCCTGCCTGCGGTTGCCGCGCGCCCTGCGATGCCGCGCACGGGCTCGCTCCACGGCGGTGGTCAGCGACACCGAGGCGTTGCGCCGCCCGCTCGGCGGCTATTTTCGCGACCGTTTCGCGGCGCTCGAGCCCGAGCCCGAGCGCCTCGGCGTGCTTTTCGTCTCGCCGTATCCGATCTGCCCGCCGGTGCACGGTGGCGGCGTCTTTATGTTCCAGACCTCGACGGTCCTCGCCGGCCTTACCGATCTGCACCTGATCGTGCTGGTCGACTTTCCACACGAGATCCCGGCGCATGATGGTCTTGTGCGGCAGTGCGCATCCGCCGGCTTCCTGGTGCGCATGCAAGGAAGGCCTCACGCGCTCGGGTCCATGACGCCGCACGCGGTGTCTGAGTACGGCAATGACGACCTCGAGTGGCTGATACACCGGCAGACGTATACACAGAAGATTGACGTCGTGCAGCTTGAATACCTGCCGATGGCCCAGTACGCCGGACAGTTCGACCGCATTCCGTGCATCCTGTTCGAGCACGATATCTATTTCCAGTCGGTCAGCCGGCAGCTCGCCCATATGCGCGGCATCTTCAAGCGGCTCAAGGCCGGTTTCGAATACTTGCGCGGCCTGCATTACGAGTTGCGGATGCTGCCGCGTCTGGACCGCGTCCAGGTGTGCAGCCGCGAGAACTCCGGATACGTGCTTTCGTTCCTGCCGCAACTGGAAGGCAGGATCGACGAGGATCTGCGGGCGGGGATCGATACCAGCCGGTATGAGTTCCGCCCGGCGGGCCGGGAGCCGCTGACCATGCTGTTTCTCGGCAGTTTTCGTCACCTGCCGAATCTGGAAGCGCTCGATTGGTTTGCGCGCCAGGTGCTTCCGCGTGTACGGAAGCGCCGCCCCGAGGCGCGCCTGATCGTCGTCGGCTCGGACCCTCCGCCGTCGCACTCGTTTCCCGCCGGCGCAGTGGACGCAATAGAGGTTCGCGGCTTCGTCGAGGATGTGCGGGAGCCGCTCGGGCGTTATGGGGTTTTTGTGTGCCCGGTGCTGAGCGGGTCGGGCATGCGCGTGAAGTTGTTGGAGGCGTTTTCCGCCGGCATTCCCGTGGTGTCGACACGGGTGGGCGCCGAGGGCCTGGCCGTCGCCGACGGTGAGGTTTGCGCGCTTGCCGACGATCCCGCCGAGTTTGCGGACAGGATCATCGATCTGTTCGAAAAACCCGAAAGTGCCCGGGCGATGGCGGTGCGGGCTCGTGCGTTGGTGGTCAGTACCTTCGATATGACTGCGATGACGCGCCGGCTCGAAATTTCGTATCGTGCCGCCGTCGCGCGCAAGCGACGCGGCTCATCCGGTCACTTCGCTGCGGCGTCGCGTTCGAGCCGCTTGACGATGGTTTCCGCCACCCGGTCCAATTCGTCGGGAGAGGAATTGCGCGGGCGGACGTAGTTCGACCAAAGCACCTTTTGTGCTTTGGGATCAACCAGGAACACGTTGCCTCTTCCGCGGCCGAAACTGCTGAAGCGGACCAGGCGCTCCTCTTCGCGCTGCACTTCGGCCGGGCGTTCTTTTTCGGCCGCCTCGTCTTTTTCTTGACTGACTTCCGGTTTCGGGTACAGCTCCGCGAGCTTCGCGTCGAGAGCCTCACCGATGCGGTCGGTGAAAACCGCCTCGGCGGCCTGGGGATCGGTGACCACCTGGAAGTGCGTGGAGCGGGTGAGCCGGCTGGCGATGTACTGATCGAGCGCCTGGGTCATGGGCAGGATATAGATACGATGCACCCGCGCGACCTCAGCGCTCTTGGGCGCAGCGGCCAAACCGGCAGCCGCAAGCGTCAGAGTGAGAAGGGGAAACCGCATGCCTCCATGATAGCGGGTGGAACCCCGGTGCAAGCCCGTACAATAAGAAATCACCGCGACGATATCGACACAGGTGCGCCGGTGTAATGGCGTCAGGGTGCCTGTAGGGGCGGCGTCGTCCTGCAACCCGGGATTCAGTAACCGCATGCGTTGCCCGGTAAAGGGGATACGGTTGCCTGCGCCGCAGCCCCGCCGAGCGGTCCAAAGAATGCAATGATCCTGACCTCTTCAGGCCCGGGGCAGAGCTGCCTGGCTGATGCCGATGTATAACGGCCAGACGATCACGGTGATCATTCCCTGCCTCAACGAAGAGCAGGGGATCGAACAGGTGCTCAGGCGCATGCCCGCGTTCGTCGACCAGGTGATTGTCGTGGACAACGGGTCTACGGACCGGACTTCGGAGATAGCACGCGGATTCGGCGCCGAGTTGATCCGCGAGGATGTCCGCGGATACGGCCGCAGCTACAAGAAAGGGTTTTCCTGCGCGAAGGGCGACGTGATTGTCACGCTCGACGGCGACCACAGCTACCCGCCCGACGCCATCTCCTATCTCCTCGAAGCTTTCCGGCATCTGGAAGTCGATTTCCTGAGCGCCTCGCGCTTTCCCATTCGCGACCGGCACGCCATGAGCTTCAAGCACAAGCTCGGCAACCTGGTGCTCTCGGTGGCGATGTCGCTGCTTTACTTCCGCTGGGTGCGCGATTCCCAGTCGGGCATGTGGGTTTTCCGCCGCGCCATTCTCAAAGACATGACGCTCGAGTCCGATAGTATGGCGTTTTCCGAAGAGATCAAGATCGAGGCACTGAAGAACGCGAGGGTGCGCTTCGCCGAGATCTCGATTCAGTATTCGTCGCGGATGGGGGAAATCAAGCTGAACCCCTGGCGGGACGGCTTCTATAATCTCTGGTTTCTCGTGAAGAAGCGTTTCACGCCGCGGCGAAAGCGCTAGCTCATGGAAGTCACGGCCGTCATCCCGAACTGGAACGGCCGTGAACTGCTCGTCCGCCTTCTGGAGCAACTCCGTGCGCAGACGCGCCCGCTCACGCGTGTCGTGGTTGTGGACAACGGCTCGAGCGACGGCTCCCGGGAAGAGGGCGAGGCGCGCGGCGCCGAGGTGGTTCCGCTGCCGGAAAACCGGGGCTTTGCAGCCGCCGTGAACCGCGGGATCGAGCTTTGCCGCACACCGCTGGTAGCGATTCTCAACAACGATGTGGTCCTCGCGCCGGACTGGCTCGAGCGGCTCGCCGCAGCGTTCGCCGCCGACAAGGTTTGGTTTGCCTGCGGTAAGGTGCTTCGAATGGACGGGAGCGGCCGTCTCGACGGCGCCTTTGATGCACTCTCCCGCGCGGCATGCGCCTGGCGGTGCGGCAGCGGGCGCCCGGACGCGGCAGTGTGGAATCAGCCGCGGGAGGTCGAGTTCGCGCCCATGACCGCGGCGGTGTTCCGCAGCGAGCTGTTTCGCCGCCTTGGGACGCTCGAGGAGGCGTTCGAATCGTACCTGGAGGATGTGGATTTTGGATTGCGGTGTGCGTCGAACGGCTACAGCGGCCGCTATGTGCCGGAGGCGGTCGCGTGGCATGCGGGCAGCGCCACGCTGGGGCGCTGGCATCCGCGAACTGTAAGACAGATCGCGAGAAACCAGTTGTTGCTGGTCGCACGTCATTATCCGGCCAAAAGCTGGCGGCACTATGGCTGGCCAATTGCGGTCGGGCAGGGCTTGTGGGGGCTAGTGGCGTTGCGGCATGGCAGCGGGCTGGCTTACCTACGTGGGAAAATAGAAGGACTCCGGCTGCTCCGCCGCGAGCGCCGGGCCGGAGCGAAGTCCGTCGGGGAGGTCCTCGCGCGCAGCGAGCAGCAGATCCTCGACCTGCAGCGGGAGGCCGGCTTTGATCCGTACTGGCGCTGGTACTTCCGGCTCACGCGCGCGCGGTTCTGAATGCTGGGCATCGTCATCGTGACGCATAACTCGGAGGAGGTGATCGGCCGCTGCCTCCATGCCTGCGCGGTCGTGCCGGACGCCACGGTGCTGGTCATCGACAACGCATCGGCAGACGGCACGGCGGATCAGGTGCGCCGGCGTCCTGCCGTTCGGCTCATTGCCAATCGCGACAACATCGGCTTTGCCGCGGCCGTGAACCAGGGGATCGAACAGCTTGGCACTTCACACGTGCTAGTGCTCAACCCCGATGTGGTGCTGTGTGGCCCGGTGGCCGGTCTGCTGGATGCGTGTAACGGACCCGTGGGCGCTGCCACGGGCCGGCTCGTAGACTCCCGCGGGCAGGCGCGGGATGACTTCCATTTGAGGACGCTTCCGACCCCATGGACGCTGGCATTCGAGGCGCTCGCGGTGAATCGGTTCTGGCCCGGCAATCCGGTCAACCGGCGGTATCGCGGCGCGCATAGCGGTGACCGGGTCGAGCAGCCTTCCGGGGCGTTCCTCCTGATCGCGCGCGAGGCCTGGCGCGCGGCGGGCGGCTTTGATGAGTCTTTCGCGCCGGTGTGGTTTGAGGATGTCGATTTCTGCAAACGCCTGCGCGACCTGGGCTATGGTATCGCGTACGTCTCCCAGGTCGCCGCCGAGCACGCGGGCGGGCATTCCGTCCGCGGACTCTCATGGGAAGAGCGACAGACTTACTGGTATGTTAATCTCCTAAAGTACGTGTCGAAGCATTTCCCGGCACGGGGCCGGCTGGTTGCGAGTTTGGGCGTGACGCTGGCCTGCTTTCCTCGAGCTGCAATCGAGGCAGTTCGTGCGAGGAGCGTGACGCCCCTTGCAGTTTATAGTAGAGTTATTTGGGCTGCGGCAAAGTGCCTCAGTAACGGCGGCGCGTCCTCGCATGAACGGGCGGCACGCATGTCGGCGGTGAGTGGTGGAGGAGCAGGCACGGCGGCAGGATGAAGCGGTAAGCAAAAAAAAATTTCAAAAAAAAGACCCGTTACATGGCCCGCAAAGACTTCGTATCGGTCACTATCGTCACCTACAACAGCGGCCGTTTCATCAAGCGCTGCCTGGAGTCGGTGCTCGACCAGCAGTACGAGCCCAAAGAGATCATCATCGTTGATAACGGCTCGACTGATGGGACAATCGACATTCTCGAGCAGTTCGAAGATCGCTGCCACATTGTTTATAACCGTGATAATATCGGGTTCGCGGCCGCGCAGAACCAAGCCATCCGACTTTCCAGCGGTGCTTGGATTCTCACCCTCAACCCCGACGTTCTCCTGCTGCCGGGCTTCATCGACGCGCTGGTGGATGCCGGCGGCATCGATCCACTGGTCGGCGCCGCTTGTGGAAAGCTGCTTACCATCCGCTCCAACTTCGATCTTCCCGAGAAGCCGCTGGTAGACTCGACGGGCATCTACTTCACGCCCATGCTGCGCCATCTCGACCGCGGCAGCCAGGAGGTAGACAACGGCCACTACCTGAATTACGAATATGTCTTCGGCGCCACGGCCGCCGCCGCTCTCTACCGGCGCTCGATGATCGAGGACGTATCGCTCAACGGCGAGTTTTTCGATCCTGACTTCTTCGTCTACCGCGAGGATGCCGATGTCGCCTGGCGCGCGCAACTGCTGGGGTGGCGCTGCGTCTACACGCCGCAGGCGCGCGGCTATCACGTGCGCAACGTGCTGCCGGGAAACCGGCGCGCACTGCCGCCCGAGATCAACATGCACTCGGTGAAGAACCGGTTCCTCATGCGCCTGAAGAACATGACCGCCGATCTGTACCGGCGGAATTGGCTCTCCATCACGCTCCGTGACGCCCTGGTGCTCGGCTGCTGCGTGCTACGCGAGCACACGTCGCTCAAGGCCTTCTACTATGTGCTGCGCAACCGGCGCCGCGTGCTCGAAAAGCGCCGGGCTATCATGAACCGGCGCCGTGCCAGCGATGAATACATGGCGAGCTGGTTCGCCTACGAGCCCACCAGCCAACCCGCCCCGAAACCACCGGCGAGGGTGATGGCGCACCACAAGGCGATGCGCGGCTGACCGCCGCATGAAACTGGCCGTTCTCGGCACCAGAGGCATCCCCGCCCGCTACGGCGGTTTTGAAACCTTCGCGGAAGAGCTTGCGCGCCGCCTGGTCGAGCGTGGTCACGAAGTGACCGTCTACTGCCGTGCCCAGTCCAGGGAGAGCAGCTATCTCGGCGCGCGGCTGGTGCAGCTGCCGACGATCCGGCACAAATATTTCGACACGGTCGTGCATACGTTCGTGTCGACGCTTCATCTGCTGGTGCGCCGGGCCGAGGTGGCGCTTTATTGCAATGCGGCGAACGCTGTTTTCACAATCCTCCCCCGGCTGTCCGGAATCCCCGTCGCCCTGAACGTCGACGGCCTGGAGCGCAAGCGCAAGAAGTGGAATGCGCTCGGCCGCGCGTGGTACCTGATCTCGGAGCGGCTGGCGCGGGCAGGGTGCAGTCGCGCGAAGTTCTCGACAAACTGGGACTCGAGCCGGACGAGTATTTCCTCTACGTCAGCCGGCTGGAGCCGGAGAATAACGCGTTGCTGGTACGTGAGGCGTTCGAGCGCGTGGAGACCTCGAAGAAGCTGGTGCTGGTGGGCGACGCGCCGTACGCGCAGGACTACATCGAGACGGTGCGCGACACGCGTGACAGCCGCGTCGTGATCCCGGGCGCGATCTACGGGCAAGGCTATCGCGAGCTGCAGTCCCACTGTTTCGCCTACATCCACGCCACCGAAGTCGGCGGCACGCACCCGGCGCTCGTCGAAGCCATGGGCCGCGCCGCGCTCGTGCTCTACCTCGACACTCCCGAGAACGCTGAGGTCGCGGCCGGCGCCGGGCTGGCCTTCCGGGACGATCTCGCACAGCAACTGGAGTTTGCATTGCGCATGCCTGGTCCGGAGCGCGACGCGCTTCGCGCCCGTGCCCTCGAGCGAGTCCGCGAGCGGTATAGCTGGGAGACCGTCACCGACGCCTACGAAGCGTTGCTCACGGGATTGGCCCGGCGCCGCTCCGGATAATGGAGATATGGCGACGTCCCCTTACCGCTCCTGGGCGGAGGTTTCGCTCGACCAGATCGCAGCCAACTTCCGCGCGGTTCGGGAGGTCGTCGGGCCGACAATCGAAGTCATGCCGGTGGTCAAGGCCGACGCCTACCGCCACGGCGCCGTGCCCGTTTCGCAACGCCTGCAAAAGGAGGGCGCCCGCTGGCTGGCGGTCAGCAACGTCGAGGAAGGTGTGGCGCTGCGAGACGCCGGAATCAGGACCCGCATCCTGGTGATGGCCGATTTTCTGCCCGTGGGGCGGCTCGCGTTGATCGAGCACAATCTCACGCCGGTGCTGCACGGGCTCGCGGACGTAAGCGAGCTGGAAGCGCTCGCCCTTCGCACAGGCAAGCCGGTGCGCTACCACCTCAAAGTGGACAGCGGGATGGGGCGGCTCGGCACGCGCTGCCCGTCCCGAGAGATCATTGAGGCCGTCTCGAGGGCGCGCGCCCTCGAGTTGGAAGGCTTGATGACGCATTTTGCCTCGGTGTCCGATTTCACCTCGCGCCAGACCGAGGAACAGGTTGCATGTTTCTCGCAGATCTGCAGCGATCTGCGGCAGGCAGGCATCGCGCCCGCGCTGTGCCACGCCTCCAGCACCGGGGCCATTGCCTATGACCGGCGGGAAGCCTGGCACAATATGGTGCGGCCCGGCCACGCCGTCTACGGATACACCTCGCCAGCGCGCGGCCCGGCGCCGCTCAATCTGCTCAGTGTCAAACCGGTTATGAGCTGGAAGGCAGCGGTGCTCACGGTCAAGGACGTGCCCGCGGGCGCGCTCATCGGCTATGGCGGCATGTTCCGCGCGCCGCGGCCCATGCGCATCGCCGTGCTCGCGGTGGGCTACGCGGACGGGCTTCCCCACCGCCTGTCCAATCGCGGCAAGGTGATCGCCTGCGGCAGGCTCGCGCCCATCATCGGCGCCGTTTCCATGGACGTCACCACCATCGATGCGAGCCATTGTCCGGAGCTGAAGCAAGGCGATACCGTCACCCTGCTCGGCGCCGAAGGCGCAATCCGTATCGATGCCCAGGAGATCGCGAAACTGGCGGGAACCATCTCCTACAGCGTGCTTTGCGGGATCAGCTCGCGGGTCAAGCGCGTGTATTTGTAAAGGCTGCGCTCGATCGGGCGTCGTCCCCTCTCAAGGACGCTCGGCAGTCCGAACGGTGACCCTCGATGGCGAACGGCCGGCAGCCCGACTGCTATACGTCGAGATTTCGCACGTCGAGCGCGTTCTCTTCGATAAACCGGCGCCGGCTCTCGACGTTCTCGCCCATGAGTGTCGAGAAGATCTCCTCACACTCGACCATGTCCTCCAGCCGCACCTGCAGCAGCGTGCGCTTCTCGGGATTCATGGTGGTGTCCCAGAGCTGGTCGGCATTCATCTCGCCGAGACCCTTATAGCGGGTCACCTGCGCGTCCTTCATGCCCTCGTTCTTCACGTAGGCGAGCAGGTCGCGCCAGTTCTTCTGCACTTCGCGGCTGGAGTCGCGGACCACCGTGAACGGCGCCTGGTTGTGCTTGGAGATCTGCCTGGCCATCATCCGCAGCCGTTTGTACTCGGGCTGCTGCGCCAGCTCGACGTCGATGCGGCGCTCGGCATTGGTGCTGTCGCGGTACACGATCGCCCACGCCGAGTGGGTTTCATCCGCCACCATCTCGGCCTCGATTCGCAGCGCCTTCAGGGCCTCGAACAGGGCTTTGACGTTGGCCTTCTCGGTGAAATCTGCCTTGCTGTCCACGATAAACATCGGATTGGAGACCGTCTCCACCACGCGCGCGTCGCGCAGACGCCGCTCGGCCTGGCGGAAGAACTGCTGAAATTCATCAAGGCTCATCAGGAACGACCGCAGCTCGCCCGCCTCCAGCCGCACCGTCAGAGGCACCAGGCCGCGGCGGTCTTCGTATTCGACTCCCACGTTCTCGGTGGCGCGCTTGAGAATCTCGCGCGTGAACTCCTTGTCGTCCTTGATGTAACGTTCGTTCTTGCCCTTCTTGATCCGATAGAGCGGCGGCTGCGCCACGTACACGTGCCCGCGCGTGATCAGCTCCTGCATGTGCCGAAAGAAGAAGGTGAGCAGAAGCGTGCGGATGTGCGAGCCGTCCACGTCGGCATCGGTCATGAGCACGATCTTGTGGTAGCGCAGCCTGAGGGCGTTGAAATCCTCTTTACCGATGCCCGTGCCGATGGCGGTGATCATCGAGCGGATTTCGTCGTGCGCCAGCATCTTGTCGTAGCGCGCTTTCTCGACGTTGAGGATCTTGCCTTTGAGCGGCAGAATGGCCTGGTAGCGCCGGTCGCGGCCGGATTTGGCCGTGCCGCCGGCCGATTCACCCTCGACCAGGAAGAGCTCGCAGCGCTCCGGATCCTTCTCCTGGCAATCGGCGAGCTTGCCCGGCAGGCCGCCGGAATCGAGCGCGCCCTTGCGGCGCGTGAGGTCGCGCGCACGCCGCGCCGCCTCGCGCGCGCGGGCCGCGTCAATCGCCTTGCCGACGATCTTGCGCATCACCGCGGGATTCTTGTCGAAGTACTCAGTGAGCTTGTCGTTGACGAATTGCGTGACGAAGCCGCCGATGTCGCTGTTCAGCTTGCCCTTGGTTTGTCCCTCGAACTGCGGCTGCGGTAGCTTGACACTGACGACCGCGGTCAGACCTTCGCGGACATCGTCGCCGGTAAGATTCTCCTTCACGTCCTTGAACAGGCCGGCCGACTGCCCGCACGCATTGATCGTGCGCGTCAGCGCGCTGCGGAATCCACTCAAGTGCGCGCCACCGTCGACGGTGTTGATGTTGTTGGCGAAGCTGAAGACGTTCTCTCCATAGCTGTCGTTGTACTGCAGCGCGATCTCCATCGTCAGCATGCCGCCGTTCGGCAGTTCACGCGGGCCTTCGAAGTAGATCGGCTTGTCGTGCAGCACCGACTTACCGCGATTCAGGTGTCGAATGAACTCGGCAATGCCGCCGTTGTACAGGAACTCGTGCGACTTCACCGGATCCTCGCGCTCGTCAGCGAGAGTAATCTTGAGTCCCTTGTTGAGAAACGCCAGCTCGCGCAGGCGCTGTGCCAGGGTGTCGAAATTGAACACGCCGGCATCCATGATGGTGGTATCCGGTTTGAACGTGATCTTGGTTCCGGTCCTGCGGCCCGCCTTGCCGGTGCGCGCCAGCGCCCCTCTGGGCACGCCCCGCACATACTCCTGCTCCCACGTATATCCCTCGCGCCAGATCTCGAGCTGGAGCGACTCCGACAACGCATTGACGCAGCTCACGCCGACGCCATGCAGTCCGCCCGACACCTTGTAGCTCTTGGAGTCGAATTTTCCCCCGGCGTGCAGCTTCGTCAGCACGACTTCCGCCGCCGACACTCCCTCCTCGGGATGCATATCGACGGGAATGCCGCGTCCGTTATCGACAACGGTGATCGAGTTGTCGAGGTGAATGGTCACATCCACCTGTGTGCAAAAGCCGGCGAGCGCTTCGTCCACCGAGTTGTCTACCACCTCGTAAACCAGATGGTGCAATCCGGTCTCGCCGGTCGAGCCAATATACATCGCCGGCCGGAGTCGAACAGCCTCGAGACCCTCCAGCACCTTGATGCTGCTCGAATCGTAAACTTCCACCGCTACTTCCTTGCTTGCCATAAGCTAAAAAACAATCCTTTACCGTGACGGACCGCTCCAGCCGCTCGGGCTGACAGCGATTCCGCCAACCTCAAACCCGCATCGGCATGATCACGTACCGATAAACCTGTCCTTCCACACCGCCCGAGGGTTGCATCTCGCCGGCGCTCTGCGCGTCACGAAAGCTGAATGTGACCGCGTCGGTCGGCACCGCCCGCAGGAAGTCGATCAGGTACTGCGCATTGAAACCGATCTCTACCTGCGGTCCCCCATACTCGACCGGCAAACTCTCCTCGCTCTCGCCGGTTTCGGAAAGGGAGGAGTAAATCCTCAGCTCGCCCGGACTCACGCGCAGCCGGACTGCGTGCGACCGCTCGTCAGAGAACTGCGAGACACGCTCAATCGAGGCACGCAGCTCATCCCGTCCGAGAGCTACGCTGTTTGCGTGCTCCTTCGGCAGAACGCGCTCGTAATCAGGGAAGTTGCCGGTCAGTTTACGGCTGATCAGCAGCCGCTGGCCGAGTTGGAAGAACAGATGGTTATCATCGCCGGAGAACTTCAGCGGCGCATCCAAATCGCTTTCCTGGCCCAGTTTCAGCACTTCACTCATCGCCTTCCGCGGGAGAAGCGCCCTGTAGGTGCCCCTCACCTCGGGAAGCTCGATGACCGTCTCGGTCATAGCCAGCCGGTGGCCGTCAGTCGCCACCATCGTGACACCGTTTTCGCGCAGCACAACCAGGGCGCCGTTGAGCGTGAACCGCGATTCCTCCGATGAGATCGCAAAGATCGTCCTCCCGATCATCGAAGTCAGCACGCTAATGGGAATTTCCGCCAACACTTCAGGCATTGCCGGCAGTTCCGGGAAGCTCTCCCGCGACATCCCGGCGATCCTCGTTCGCGAGCGGCCGCACAGCAGGTTCGCCCACTGGTTATCGCCGATCTTGACGCTGATGTCGGCTTCCGGCAGCAGCCGGACGTAATCGAGCAGACGCCGCGCCGGAATTGTACCCGCACCGGGCTTGCTCACCCGCGCGGTGCACGAACAGCGGATACCGAGCTCCAGATCGGTCGCTGTCAGCACGATCTTCTCTCCATCGGCCTCCACCAGCACGTTGGACAGGATCGGGATCGTCGTCTTTTTCTCGACCACGCCCTGGGATAGGCCAAGCTCACGAACCAGGTCCGACTTTGTCACCGTGAATTCCATTCGCTATGACTCCCTCTCAACCCCCGCGCAGCCTCCGTTGTCTCCTTGACCCGCCGAGGCCCGCAACCAACTTCCGGAGCAACCCCGCTATCAGCTCTTTCAGTCCCAAGCTGATCGTGTATAGGTACTACAGAATGAATAGGGCCTGTGGAAATGTGTATTTCTTTCTAAATTATACAAAACCCACATGCTTCCTGTCTCGCCAGGATGTGAAAAACAAGGCTCCAAAAGCTGCGGAACCAAGCGCTGTCCGAGGTCTCCACAGCCTTCCAAACCCGCCGATCCAGGTACGCTGTGGAAAAAACCCTAACTCCAAACAACTGAGGCTGAATCGCTGTGCATGCACGTGTTCAATTCGCGAGGACTGAACAGCATAGCCGTTCGCCCCTCCACCGGCGTGAAACACAAGGCTACACCGGCCGTTCTGCAGCCGATCCCAGTCGGCGGACTTGCGCGCCCCGGCGGGACCTTCGACCGTCAGCTTTAGATACAGCTCCGCAAAGGGTTCCCGGAAGGGCTGTAGCCGTGGCCCTTGCGCTGCGTTTTGCGTCAAATTGTGAGACCGATCAAAATCCACAGATGCCGCTATGGAATCGACGCCCCCGTGGGCTGCTCAATGAAGCGCATCCATGAGCGAGTGGATCAGCCTGTTCAGTTCGGGATCCTTGGTTCTGAGCTGTTCGATCTTCTGCACCGAATGCAGCACGGTTGTGTGATGCTTGCCGGCGAAAAAGCGGCCGATCTCCGGGAACGACGCATGCGTCAGTTCTTTGATCAGGTACATCGCGACCTGGCGCGGATAGGCGATCTGCCTGGTATTGCTCTTCTGTTTCAACTGCGATGGCTGCAGCGAGAATTTCTCCGCCACCGCGCGCATGATGGAATCCATCGTGATTTTGCGCTCGGATCCCGAGCCGAGGGATTTTAAGACCTGCTGCGCCATTGCCATGTTGATGTTTGTGCCGGTCACCGAGGAATAGGCGATGAGCTTGATCAGCGCTCCCTCCAACTCCCGGACGTTCGACTTGGTTCGTGTTGCGATGAAGATCCGGACATCCTCGGGCAGCTTGATCCCTTCCTGCTCAGCCTTCTTGTCGAGAATGGCCATCTTGGTCTCGAGGTCGGGGGGCTGCACATCTACCATCAGGCCCCACTCGAAACGGGACCGCAGGCGTTCGACCAGACCTGAAGTGCTCTTCGGCGGCTGGTCGCTCGAGATCACGATCTGCTTCTGGTGATCGTAAAGCTCATTGAACGTGTGAAAGAACTCCTCCTGCGTCCGTTCCTTTCCGCCGATGATCTGGATGTCATCGATGAGCAGAACATCCGCCGAGCGGTAGTACTGGTGAAACTGCGGCATTCGATCCACCTTGATGCTGGTGATCATCTGGTTCATGAAGCGCTCGCTGGTCGTGTACACGATCCGCATGCTGCCGAAGTTTTCGATCAGGTTTCGTCCGATGGCGTGCATCAGGTGGGTCTTGCCCATGCCGACACCGCCGTAAATGAAGAGCGGGTTGTAGCTGCGTGAGGGCATGCTGGCGACCGCTTTGGCCGCTGCGTGCGCGAACTGGTTGCAGGACCCGACCACGAAGCTGTCGAACGTAAACTTCGGGTTCAACTGACTCGTGGGCGCCTGAAAAATCGGCTCGCTCGCCGGCTGTCCGGCCAGGAAGTGGTCGCCACCGTTGTTGCCGTTGATTTCGTAATGGATACACCGAATCGGGAGATTGAGATCCCGAACGATGTCCCGGACCCGATCCGTGTACTCCGTCTCCATCCACTCACGGGTCGCATCGTTGGGAACCAAAATCCTGAGTTGGTCTCCCTCGAGTAGCCGGAACGAAGTCTTTTCGACCCAGTTCCGATAGGCCTCCCCACTGATTTGACGGGCCAGCAGGTGCTTGATCTGATCCCATACGTTGGTCATGTTCTTGTACGCCGCCGTCAGACAAGACATTTCCCACAGCTTTCCCACATCTGTGGAAAACTACAAACCAACTCCACCTCGGACGAAGGGCCCGCGGAAAGGAAACCGAGCCGCCTGGAGCAGCCCGGCTCAACTCGCCTGTCTGACTGCGGAAACATAGCATAGCACCGAAGAACGGGTTGTCAAACGATCCGGTGAGATTTTTATTACGTCTTTGAGATCAAGGGGTTACAGAAGTGTTACGGGACGAAAAAACACAACACCGGGAACTTGATTTGGGCAGCCAAACTGCTCGGTTTGACAATGCTGAAGCGGGCGCGCGACAATTGAAAAGCATCCCCATTCGAGCGGGAGTAACTCAGTTGGTAGAGTGCAACCTTGCCAAGGTTGATGTCGCGGGTTCGAATCCCGTCTCCCGCTCCAGAGCCGAACACTTCCACCGCTCAGTAAACGCCATGTTCGCTCCACCGGGAACGAGCCCGGGGCAGACGAGCAGCCAAGCGGAGCCTGACCCGCTGGTCGCCCGATGTTTAGACCGTTACTCCTCATCGGGCCTGTCCAGGTGCTTGCGGAAGAACGCGAGTGTCTTTCCCCAGGCGTCGCAAGCCGCGGCTGCGTTGTAGGCGGGACCCGTGTCGTTGTGGAAGGCGTGCCCGACGCCTTCGTAAACGTGCAGGCCGTAAGGCTTCCGGGCATTGCTCAGCGCCGTCAGCACCGGACCGACGCGCCCGGTGAGACCCCGGTCTGTTTCCGCATAGATCAGCAACATGGGCACCTGCAACTCCTCCAGCGCCGTCGCGGCGGCCGGAGCGCCGTAAAACACGACCGCAGCCGAGAGGTCCGGCTGCTCTACGGCGAGATTCCATGCATTCCCGCCCCCGGCGCAGAAGCCGACGCAGCCGATCCGGTCAGCCCTGACCTGCTCGAGCGTGCGCAGGTAGGCAACCGCCGATTTCATGTCCTCGAGCGCCATGGCGGAGGTGACGTTGCGGTAGGCGTTCGCGGCCTGCTGGGGATCGGTAAACTGGGCGCTCCCGCCCTGCCGCGACAGCAGATCGATACCTAAGCCGACGTAGTCGGCGCGCGCCACGCGGCGGGTGACGTCCTGGATGTGCTGGTTGAGCCCCCGGTTCTCGTGGATGACGAGCACGGCCGGGGCCTGCTCCCCGGCTTCGCCGCGTTTCATTGAAAAATAGCCAAACAGCTTGCCCGCCTCGCCAGAAAACTCTACGATGCGACTGTCAAGGTCGTCGGCATCCTCGGGGACAGTCGCCGGACATTCGTCAACCTGGTCCTCAGCGTCCGCCTTTTCAGGTACTCCAAAGGCGGCGAGCGCAGCCGCGGCGGCGGACGGCCCGCCGAGCACCGCCGCGGCCCGCCGGAACAGTTCGCGCCTGGCGAAGGCGCCGTCCCGGTAAAGATGGACTAGTTCGTCGAGACCTGAAGATTCCATAGATCCCCCTATCGCCGTAGTGAGAACAGATGACCTAGACCCGCCCGCGGTTACACCTGGGCTCGCGGATACAGCCGATGCGGGACGATTCTGTCAAGCTCCGTCACAATGTGCGCCGAACAGGTGGCGTGCCGAAATCATTGGGAACTCTGCCGCGTCTGGTGTGTTAAGAATTCCAGCGCCACTCGTGGCAGCGGAGCGCAGACTGGCTGTAGACGCGCCGTTGCCGCCCAAAAGACTGACATGAGACGACGATCTTTGGTTCAGGTTTTGACCGTGGCGGGCATCGCCGCACTCGGCGCGATCGTGGCCGGGGACGACGCCGCGCCGTTCCGCTCGAAGCTGCCGAAAGACCGGCAGGTATTGCACGCGCTGAATCGGCTGACGTTCGGGCCGCGGCCTGGGGACGTCGAAGCGGTGATGAAGACCGGGCTGAAGAAGTGGGTCGACCAGCAGCTCCATCCCGAGCGCATTGCGGAGAACCCGGAGCTTGAGGCGAGGCTTCAACCCCTTGACTCGCTTCGCCTCGAGGACGCGGAGCTGATGAAGAACTATCCGCCCCCACAGCTCATTCGCGCCGTCGCCTCCGGCCGCGCGCGGCTGCCGCTCGATCCCCAGCAGCGAGAGCTCTATCAGCGCCTGGCCGTGCGCTACGAGAAGCGCCTGAAGAAGCAAGGGGCGACGACGCCTGCGCCCGAACGCGCGTCGCTCGCCGAAATCCTCAGCGCCGAAGAGATAAGCAGGCTGCGCCGCGGCTCGCCCGAGGAACGCGCGGCGCTGCTGGCGGGAATGCCCGAGGACAAGCTCGATCGCGTGCTGTTCGCGCTGCCCGGCGCCGGCCGCCAGGCATTGCTTGCCTACTCACCCGTCGAGGTGCGCCGGAAAATTCTGCTCAACAATGCTCCGCAGCAGGTCATTGTGCACGACCTCTGGGAAGGCAAGCTCTACCGCGCCATTTACAGCAACCGCCAGCTCGCGGAAGTGCTCGCCGACTTCTGGTTTAACCATTTCAACGTCTACCTCGACAAGGGAGCGGACCGCTTCCTCACCACTTCGTACGAGCGCGAGGCCATCCGGCCGCATGTCCTCGGCGACTTCCGGACGTTGCTGCAGGCCACAGCCGGGCATCCCGCGATGCTCTGGTACCTCGACAACTGGCAATCGGTCTCCCCGGAGGCCGTGCAACGCATGGGACGCCGCAGAGCCGGCGCTTTGGGGCGGCGCTTCCGCGGATTGAACGAGAACTACGCCCGCGAGCTGCTCGAGCTGCACACGCTCGGTGTGGATGGCGGGTACACGCAGAAGGACATCATCGAGGTAGCGCGCTGCTTCACCGGTTGGACCATCCGCGATGCCTATCGCGGCGGGGGCTTCGAGTACAACGACGCGCTGCATGACAAGGGCGAGAAGGTCGTGCTGGGGGTGAAGATCCCGGCGGGCGGTGGCAAAGAAGACGGGCTGAAGGTGCTCGACATTGTTGCCGCCCATCCTTCGACCGCCCGGTTTATCTCGCGCAAGCTTGCGGTGCGTTTCGTGGCGGACCAGCCGCCGGAGTCGCTCGTCAACGCCATGGCGAAGACCTTTACGCGCACCCGCGGCGACTTGCGCGAGGTGATGCGGACGATGGTGGCCTCTCGCCAATTCTGGTCGGAAGGCGCCTGGCGCGCGAAGGTGAAGACGCCGCTCGAAGTCGTCGCCAGCGCCGTGCGTGCCGCCGGCGCCGAGGTCACGTTCGCCTATGGTCTCGCGAACCGGATCGCGGAGCTGGGCGAGCCGCTCTATCGCAAGCAGGAGCCCACCGGCTACCCGGCGGCCAACGAGGAATGGGTCAGCTCCGGCTCGCTGCTGGCGCGGATGAACTTCGCCCTGGCGCTCACCAGCGGGCGCATGCCCGGCGTGAAGGTCGATTTCACGAGAATGCCCGCCGAGCCGCCGGCAGTCGCGCGAGCGCTGCTGTTCACGGATCCGTCGCCGCAGACGAGCGAGGCGATCCGCAAAGCGGAGAAGAAAGAAGCGGCGGCGATCGCGGCGCTGGTGCTCGGCTCGCCGGAGTTTCAGAGGAGATAGGGTTTGCGTCCCGCGAGCGCGGACCGGTCTGACCGACACCGGCCGCCGCGGGATACGCTCAGGGCCGGGGATTGCCCATTGCATCGCCCGGCCCTGGAGGCATGACGATGCTCACAAGAAGAGTTTTCCTGAAGAATTCGGCCCTGGCGATGGTGGGGGTCGGCTCGGCGCCGGGCTGGCTCGCTCGCGCGGCCGCATCCACCGACAACCGCCGCAACAAGGTCCTGCTTGCCATCTTCCAGCGCGGTGCTTGCGACGGTCTGAACGTGGTCGTGCCCTACGGCGACGAGCGCTATTACCAGATGCGTCCCACGATCGCGGTTCCGCGGAAAGAGGTGCTCGACCTGAACGGCTACTTCGGCCTTCATCCAGCCCTCCGGCCGCTGAAGGCGCTGTACGACGAGAAGCAGCTCGCCCTGATCGAGGCTGTCGGATCGCCCGACGCGACGCGCTCGCATTTCGACGCCCAGGACTATATGGAGTCGGGCACGCCGGGGCTGAAAGCAACACGCGACGGCTGGCTCAACCGCGCTCTGACCGCCGGGCCCAAGCCGTCGCCTGTGCGCGCCATCGGCATCGGAACGAACCTGGCGCGTACGTTGCGCGGCCGCAACCCCGCTATTGCGGTCAACAGCCTCAACGATTTTCAGATCCGCGACGCGATGAGCGCTCCGGCCTTCGAGGGACTTTACTCGTCGAGCGCGGACCGGTTTCTGCAGACCACGGCGCGCGAGACGTTCGAAGCCGTGCGCATCGTACAGTTGGTGCAGAAGCAGCCCTACACACCCGCTCACGGCGCGCAATATCCAAACGGCCGGCTCGGGCAGGCGCTCCTGCAGATCGCACGGCTGATCAAGGCCGGCGTCGGTGTCGAGGTCGCCTTTGCTGATATGGGCGGATGGGACACGCACGTGAACGAAGTCGCGCCTCTTGGCAACCTGCTCACCGAGTTCGGCGGCGCCCTCGCCGCATTCCACCAGGACCTGGGCGACCGCATGCAGGAGATCGCGATCGTGACCATGTCGGAATTCGGCCGCACGGCGCGCGAGAACGGAAACCAGGGGACCGACCACGGCCACGCCAATGTCATGTTCCTGCTTGGCGCTGGCGTGCAGGGCGGCAAGATTTACGGCGACTGGCCGGGCCTCGCGCCCGAGCAGCTCTACGAGAGCCGCGACCTGAATCTCACCACCGACTTCCGCGACGTGCTCGGCGAGCTGGTTTCCGAGCACCTGGGCAATCGCGACCTGAAGAGCGTGTTCCCGGCGTTTGCCGGAGGCAAGCCCAGGAATTTTATGGGGTAGCGTGGTGTCCCGCGCTCGTCCTTGACAAGCGCTCCCTGACCAAGCGCGGGTCCGAATGAATACTTCCGAGCCGCGAGCCGCGAATGAATACTTCCGAGCCGCGCGCGTGAGCGAGCGGTATGGGGGATGGCACACTTGCGGCCGGGGCCGTTTCGCGCGCCCGGGTGCGAATCTCCGGTGCAGGCCCAGGCCCAGGCACGCGCAGGCATATTCGATGTAGCCTGCCCTTCCTCGTCCCGATCAATCGCGAGACGTGGCGCTCCACCGTCGTGGCGAGGCGCACCGCAAGGGCCGCAGAGACAAGGCGCGCGAAGGTCGCCGCCCGGAGGCGTACTTGACAGTACGTCGAGGACGGCCCCCGGGCGGAGCGCCCCTGAACCTGCGGCCGAAGCTCGCGGCGCCCGCCTTCCGGCTCCTACAATGAAAACGTATGGAGCTGAAAGGCAAACGCATCGCTCTCCTGGTGGACAACCTGTACCAGGAGCTCGAAGTCTGGTATCCGCTGCTGCGCTTCGTGGAGGCCGGCGCGGAGGTCGTCACGGTCGGCGCCGACGCCGGCCAGACCTATACGAGCAAGCTCGGCTATCCGGTCAAAGCCGACAAGTCCTATGACACCGTCAGCGCCAACGACTTCGACGGCGTGATTATCCCCGGCGGCTATGCACCCGACCACATACGCCGCCATCCCAAGGCCATCCAGTTCGTGCGCGCGCTCGACGCGGACGGCAAGCTGGTGGCCGCCATCTGCCACGGTCCCTGGGTGCTCTGCTCGACCGGCACGCTGCCGGGCCGCCGCGCGACTTCGTTCTTCGCGATCAAAGACGACCTCAGCAATGCCGGCGCGGTTTGGGAGGACGCCGAGGTCGTGGTCGACACCAACCTTGTGACCTCGCGCAAACCCGAGGACCTGCCGGCATTCTGCCGCGCCGCCATCCAAGTTCTCAGAGAGGCGAGCGTGGCAGTCAGTTCCTGATCGCCTGAATGGAGAGCACGATCTCGGTTCGAGGCCTGCGCAAGAGCTACGGCGATTTTGAGGCCGTGCGCGGCCTCGATTTTGAGGTACATGCCGGCGAGGTTTTCGGCCTGCTCGGACCGAATGGCGCCGGCAAAACCACGACAGTCGAGATTCTCGAAGGTCTGCGCCCGCGGACGGCCGGCGAGGTGTCGGTGCTCGGCTTCGATCCCGCGGTCAACGTACGCGAGGTCAAGCAGCGGATTGGCGTCTCCCTGCAGGCCACTAATCTGCCGGAGAAGATAAAGGTACGGGAAGCCTGCGCGCTGTTTGCAAGCTTCTATCCGCGCAGCGGGGACATCAACCGGCTGCTGCAGCGGCTGCAGCTCTGGGAGAAGCGCGACGCTTATTACGGCCAGCTCTCGGGCGGACAGAAACAGAGGCTGGCGCTGGCGCTGGCGCTGGTCAATGATCCGCAGCTTGTGTTTCTCGACGAGCCCACCAGCGGCCTCGACCCCCAGGTGAGGCTGGAGATTCACGGTTTGATCCAGGAATTGCGGGATGCGCGGCGCACCATTCTGCTCACGACGCACTACATCGAAGAGGCCGAGAAGCTGTGCGATCGCGTGGCCATCGTCGACCGGGGCCGCATGATCACCCTGGGATCGCCGCGCGAGATCCGCGCCAGGACGCTCGGGCGCTCGGTCATCGAGATCCATTCGGAGCGCCCCCTGCCCGAGCTCAGCTTCCCGGCGGCCGACGGCGAGGGCTTTCATTTCGCCGAGGACCGCCGGATCGTGATCGTCACGTCGCCCAGCCCCACGCGCACTTTGATCGAGCTGGTCAAGTGGATCGAAAAAAACGAAGTCGAGGTGGCCGATATTCAGCTCAAGCGCCCCACTCTCGAGGACGTCTTCATTGAGCTGACGGGAAAGAGCCTGCGCGAATGAAGCCTTATCTTGCGCTGATCCGCGTGAACCTCAACCTGGCATTGCGCGAGCGGGCGGTGCTCTTCTTCAACTACATCTTTCCGCTGATTTTCTTCTTCGGCTTCGGCGAGATGATGGGGGCGCAGAGCGGCACCATCTCGCAGATCGTGTCCATGGTATTCGTGTTCGGCCTGCTCGGGAGCGGTCTGTACGGGGCCGGCATCCGCGCCGTCGCCGAGCGTGAAGCCAACATCCTGCGGCGCTACAAGGTGGCGCCCATCAGCCCGGTGCCGATTCTGGTGGCCTCGATGGCGACCGGCCTGGTTCTGTTCCTGCCCTCGGTGATGATCATCCTGAGCATCGCGCATTTCTACTACCACATGCCCTTTCCCGCGCGCTGGCCATCCCTGCTGCTGCTGATCGCGCTGGGCGCGGTCTCGATGCGCTCGATCGGCCTGATCATCGCGTCGGTCGCCAACTCGGTAGCCGAGAGCAACATCCTCATCCAGCTTCTCTATATGCCGATGCTCATCCTCAGCGGTGCCACGATTCCGCTGAGCGTGATGCCGGTGTGGGCGCAGGTGGTGGCGCAGTTTCTGCCGGCCACGCACCTGTTCACCGCCATGCAGGCGATCATGCTGAAGCGCGAGTCGATGCTGCAGAATCTGGTCGCGGCCGGGGCGCTGGTCACCGCCACCGCGGTGGGGACATTTATCGCGACCAGGCTGTTCCGCTGGGAAAAAGAAGAGAAGATCTCACGCTCTTCGAAGCTCTGGCTCGGCGCCGTGCTGCTCCCCTTCCTGCTGCTGGGCGGCTGGCAGGCCTATAGCAAGGAAAACATCAACCGCACGCGCAGCTTCGACCGGCAGTTGCGCCGGAGCTACGCGCGGCTCATTCGCGACGCGCGCCTCCTCATCGGAGACGGCCAGGTGATTGAAACCGGCTCAGTGCTGATTCGTGGAGGGCGGATCGAGCGGATCTTCGAGGGGGCCCCGCCCGAGAACGCCAAGCTCGACGCCGATACGGTCGAGGCCGCCGGCAAAACGCTGCTGCCCGGTCTGATCGACACCTACGTGCTGATCAGCGACGCCGGCGGCATAGTGGAGAAGAACATCGATACGGCCGAGCTGGTGCAGCGCAATCTGACGGCGCATTTGTATTGCGGCGCAGCCGCGGTGGGCGTTGAGGGTCATTCCTTTGAGGAGGCACGCAGGCGCATCAACTCGGGCGAGTGGCTGGGGGCTGAGGTGTTGGCCGCTCCCGCCGTCCAGCGCGGAACCGGCAGCCGCGGCCTCGCGGACGAAGAATTCGAGCGAATGGCCCGGTCCGGCGTGGCCTACATGCCCGCGCTCGCCGCCGAGGAGGCGCGCGAGCAACTGGCTCAGGGAAAGAGCGAGCTGTTGGAGCGTTCGCTGGTCCAGCAGGTGGCGCCGCCCAAGCTGCTCGAGTTGACCCATCGTGGATTGGAGAGCGTGCGGTCCGATGCGGGGGCGAACCTCGCGGTCGCAATCGAGAATCTCGGCCGCGCCCACAAGCACAAGGTGCCGCTGACAGCGGGCACGATTTCCGGCAGCATGCTGCTGGTCCACGGGCCTGCGATTCATCGCGAGCTGCAGCTCTGGATGCGCGCCGGAATTCCGGCCGGCGAGGCGCTGGTCACCGCAACCTCCGGCGCGGCGCGCGTGCTGGGGGCAGGCAATCGGATCGGCCTCATCCGCCCCGGTTACGACGCCAGCCTGCTGCTGGTGGACGGCAATCCGCTCCAGGACATCTCCGCCACAGAGCGGATCTCCATGGTCTTCTTCAAAGGCGAACGCGTCGACCGGCCGGCCCTGTTCGAGCAGAAGTAGCGGGGGCCGGCGAAGGACGGGCCTCACAGGATGCATCCGCGTGCGAGGTGATTGTTGCTCCTTTGAGGCGTATGCATAGATCATGCATACTAGTGCATATGCGAACGACGTTGATCATCGATGAGCGCTTGCTCGAACGCGCCAGGCAGCTCACTGGGATCCAGGAAAAAACAGCGTTGGTGCGGGCCGGCCTGGAGGCGCTGATCGCTTGTGAGGCCGGCAAACGCCTTGCTGCGCTTGGCGGAACGCAGCCCAAGCTGTCCGAGATTCCACGACGGCGGCCTGCCTGATGGTGCTTGCCGACACGTCTGTGTGGATCTGGCACTTTCGCCGAAGCCAGCCGGGTCTCGCCGAACTGCTTTTAGAAGGCCTGATTTTGATGCATCCTTTTGTTGCGGGCGAGCTGGCTTGCGGCAACCTGAAAGACCGCGAGAAGATCCTGGCCCATGTGCATGCCCTGCCCTCGGCAAATCTGGCATCGAATGCGGAGGTGTTGCGTCTGATCGAAGATCACAGGTTGTGGGGCCGGGGCCTGGGGTGGATCGACATGCATCTACTCGCCTCAGCGCTGCTGTCTCGATGCCGGTTCTGGACTCTGGACAAACGGCTGCGGCGGGCCGCGCTTGAATTGGGGCTCAGCTAGCCGTGGCCTGGCGGACGGCTAGCGGTGAGTGTTTGAGGGACACCGGATTCTATGTTCGCTGAGGAACTTGGGCCAACTTAATTGGCGCGAGGTGACTCAGGCGCCCTCCAACTTCACCGGCTCGATCCTGCGCACCACGAGGAAGATGCTGGCCAGCGCCAGAAGAGGAAGAATACCGGCGGCGGCAAACACGGGAAGGTACGAAAACCGGTCCACCACGATGCCGGTGGCCAGCATCGTCACCATGCCCATGCCGCTGTCGCCGGCGCCCGCGATCCCATTCACGCGCCCCACGACTCGCTCCGGAAAAATGTCGCCGACGGTGCCGATGTAAGTCGCAGCCACCCAGTTGTTGCCGAACACGATCAGGCAGATGGTCGCGACCGCCGCGTAATCGTTGCGGATCAGAGGCAGCAGCATGCTCAGAGCCGAGAGCAGCGAGCCGATGCTGAATCCGAGCTTGCGGGCGCGGTCCATGGTATGTCCGTGCCGGATCAAATAATCCGAGAAGAAGCCGCCCGCCAGGTTGCCCAGGCTGCCGAAAACGTAGGGCAGCCACGCCAGTGCACCGATCATGACGAATGACATGCCTCGCCCATGCCTGAGGTATTCCGGGAGCCAGTACCAGTAGAAGCTGACCAGCGGACCGGAAAACACGCGCAGGAGCAGCAGACCGACCACCTGCCGGTTCGTGAGCAGCACGCGCAGCCCGTCCCCCGGCGCGGAGGAATGGGCCGCGGCGCCGGCGCGCGCCTGCGGCGGATACGAAGCCAGCCACGGCATGATCCACAACAGCCCGAGCAGGCTGGGCATCACAAATGCCATCCTCCAGCCGAAGTGCACCGTGACCAGCACGATCAGCGGCGGGGCGACGACTGACCCGATCTGGGCGCCGGCGTTGAAAATGCCCCCGGCGAGAGCCCGCCGCTCGGCCGAAAACAGTCCTGCGATGGTCTTGATTCCACCGGTGTAGTTTCCACACTCGCTCAGGCCCATGAGGAATCGAAGACCAACGAAGGCGGCCAGGCCGCCGGCCAGCGCATGCAGCCCGTTGGCGGCCGACCAGGCGAGCAGAATGAGCACCAGCCCCGCCCGCGCCCCGAAAGAATCCATCAGCAGTCCGGCCGGAACCTGGCCCAGGAACATGCCGAGCTGAAACGCGAAGACGATGTACGAGTACTCGGTGTTGCTGAGCGTGAATTGCTCGCGAATCAGCGGGGCCACGACCGACAGCACTTGCCGGTCCATCAGATTGATCGCGATCGACGCCGAGAGCAGGGCCACGATGCGCCAGCGAAGCCGCAGCGGAAGTTCGGAGAGGCTGCTCACGAATCGCCACACTATACCAGACACCTCGGATGTGCTTCAGGCGGTACGATCGAGAAGGCCGCGGCGGCCCGGCTGTGACGCGCACCCCAGCAGGCGCGCAATCCGGGGCCGTCAGAGCGTGTTTATCAATCCATTTTTCGAAGCTTGGCAGTGAGCCAATGCCGGCCGGAACAGGGAGGTGGAAAGATGCGAAAGCTCAGGTTCGGATTGATCGGCTACGGCGCCTGGGGCAAATGCCACGCACGGGCGATCCAGGAAACGGCGGGTTGCGAGCTGCGCGCCGTCTCCGCTGCTTCCGATACATCGGTCGCGGCGGCCGCCTCGGAAACCGGCGCCGCCGTTTTTCGCGATTTCCGTGAACTGCTGAACTCGAGCGAAGTGGATGTCGTGGATATCGTCGTGCCCAACTTCCTGCACGAGGAGATTGCCTGCGCCTCGCTCGAATCGGGCAGACATGTCCTGCTGGAGAAGCCGATGTCCACCAGCATTGCGTCCTGCGACCGCATCATTGAGAGCGCGCGGCGGTCCGGGTGTCTGCTGCTGGTCGGCCACGAGATGCGGTTCTCGGCGATGTACCGCCAAATGCGGGAGATCATCGATTCCGGCGGGCTGGGGCGGCCGCGCTACGTGCTGATCGACCTCTGGCGCCGCCCCTACCGCCTGGGGTCGGACGGCTGGCGTTTCGATTCGCGCCGCGTGGGAAACTGGACGCTCGAGGAGCCGGTGCATTTTTTCGATGCCGCCGCCTGGTTTCTTGACTCCTCCGGCGAGCCTGCCGCAGTGTACGCGCGCGGGAACCGCTCGGATCCGCTCGGGGCATATCATCCCGAGATGAACGACAACTTCACCGCTGTCGTCAGCTATCGGGATGGGGCTTACGCCGTGATTTCTCAGTCACTCGCGGCGGTCGAGCACCACCTGAGCATCAAGGTCTTCGGCTCGGGGGCCATGCTGCGCGCCGAGTGGCATGCCGAGCTCGATCGCTCGGAACGCCCGAGCTACTCGCTGCAGACTTCGGACGGGTCAGGGCTCAAGGACTTGGAGGTCGCGGCCACGCCGGGCGAATTGTTCGAGCTGCGCGAGGAGATCGCTGCCTTCGCCGACGCCGTGCGGAACGGCCGTGGACTGCCCATCACGCCGGAAGAGGCGCGCCGGGCCGTCGTGCTGTGCCTCGAGGCGCAGCGTTCGCTCACGACGGGCGCGGCGGTTCCGTTGACGGCTGCGATTCCGACCGCCGGGTCATAAACCGCGTCAAGCGAGACACCACGCATATCGTCCTACAGAGTCTCCTGCGGCTGAGCGCAAGCACCGCCGCGGCCCTTCCGCAAACGCCCGGCGGGCGCTGATGAGAACGCGGTGAGCCGGCCGATCCACGGTTCGCCGCGAATTGCTATGATTCTCCCAATCAACCTGGAGGGGTTATGCGGCTGAGAAGGAGCATTCCCATTTTGACCGGCGCGCTGGCCGTGTTGTCGATGCCTGGGGCGGCTTCCGCACAAGTGCTATACGGCTCGATTGTCGGCAACGTAGCCGATGCGACCGGAGGCAGTGTACCCGATGCCACCGTCAGCATCACCCAGGAGGCGACCGGGCTGCGCCGGCAAACCACCACAAACTTGGCCGGCGTGTTTCAATTCCCCACCGTCCCCGGCGGCGCCTATGAAGTCCAGGTGAGCAAGCCCGGTTTCACAACCTTCGTCCGGCGTGATGTGGCGGTTGCCGTCAACGCCGTCACGCGCGTGGATGCTGTCCTGCAGGTGAGCGCCGTCGCCGAACAGGTCCAGGTGTCGGCCTCCGCGTCCGCGCTCCAGACCGAGCGTGCGGAGGTGCGCGCGGAGGTATCCGCCAAAGTACTGGAGAATGTCCCCTTGCCTCCGGGCCGCAATTACTTGCAGGTATTGCGGACCATTCCCGGCTTCACTCCTCCCCGGAACGGCAACGGCCCCTCCGTCGATCCTTCCCGGACGCCGATCTACAACGTGAACGGGACGAGCCGCAGCTCGAACAATATCCGGATCGAAGGCGCGGGTGTCAACCAGATCTGGCTGCCGCACAATCCCGGTTACACGCCGGCGTTGGAATCCATCGAAAACGTCAACGTCGTGACCAATTCCTTCGATGCCGAGCATGGCCTCGCCGGCGGTGCGGCCGTGAACGTGCAGATCAAGAGCGGAACGAACGAGCTGCATGGCTCGGCCTTCTGGTTTCACAACAACAACCGGACCAAGGCGAAGCCCTTCTTCCAGCCTGCGGGGGAACGAAACCCCAAAGCGATTTTCAACCAGTTCGGCGGCACAGTGGGCGGTCCGATCGTTAGGAGCCGCCTGTTTTACTTCGCCAGCTATGAAGGGACTTACGACCGGCAGTTCGCCTCGCGCCTGGCCACGGTTCCGACGGCTGCGATCCGTCGTGGAGATATGTCCGCTTCGACTCGCCCGGTCTATGATCCCACCAGCGGCGACGCGAGCGGCGCCGGCCGCGCCCCGTTTGCGGAAAACATCGTGCCGTCTTCCCGCTTTGAGCCGATTGCGCTCAACATCATGAGTTTTCTGCCCCAGCCGACGTTTCCCGACTCTTTGAGCGCAAATCTGTTCGCCGGCGGCCCGTTCCAGCTCGATCAGCACAAGATCGATGCCAAACTCACCTGGAACGCAACCGACAAGTTCACGATGTTCGGGCGCGGCGGCATCGTCGATCATTCCATGTTTTCCACGGGCATGCTGGGCGAGCTGGTGGGCGATTCGGTCTCGGCCGCCGCCGTCGCCGCCGGGCCTGCATTCGGCACCACGGGGAACGCCGCGGTCGGTGTGACTTACGTGTTCACGCCGCAGTTCATCGTCGACGGCAACTTCGGATACACCGCCTACGACGCGAACTCGGAGGAGCCCGGTCTGGGAAAGAACATGGGCCGGGACGTCCTCGGCATTCCGGGCACGAACGGAACCCGCCACTTCGAAAGCGGATGGCCACGCTTTAACGTGAGCAACTACACGATCATGGGTGCCTCGCGCAATTCTTCCCGTCCGTTCTATAACCGGGATCCGCGCTTTCAATACGTGGCCAATGCGAACTGGATCCGCGGCGGCCACAATCTCCGCTTCGGTGCCGACATCGCGCGCCAGCACCTGAATCACACGCAGGCGGAGTTCGTCGGCGCCATGCACGGCCCTTCCGGCGGGTTCACGTTTGCCGGCGGACCCACCACCACCCGGGGTGGCCCCGCCCCCAATCAGTTCAACAGTTTTGCCGCCTTTCTCCTGGGCCTTCCAACCGGTATCGGCAAGACGTTCCAGGTTCCTGAGGAATATACGCTGCGCGGTTCGCTGCAGAGCCTCTACGTGCGCGACCAGTGGCAGGTCAGCCGCCGGGTCAGCTTCTCGCTGGGGCTGCGGTGGGAGTACTTTCCCGTGCCTCGCCGCGTCGATCGCGGCATCGAGAACTATGATCCGAATCTGAACAAGATGCGCGTCTGCGGCGTGGGCGTCGTCCCGCTGGACTGCGGCGTCGAAGAAAGCAAGCGCCTGTTCGCTCCCCGGATGGGAATCGCCTGGCGGGCCACGGATACTTTCGTCGTGCGCGCCGGCTACGGCATCACCAACGATCCCTATAGCCTGATCCGTCCCATGCGAACCAACTACCCGCTGCTCGTGGTCCTGAATCTCACCGGGCCGAACGCGTTGCAGCCGGCGGGTCTGCTGCGCAACGGGATTCCGGCCGTGACCGCCCCGGATCTCGGCGACGGCATTATCGATATTGCCGGCACGTATGCGGCGAACGTGCTCGAGGAGAAGTTCCGGCGCGGCTACATCCAGTCCTGGAACTTTACTCTGCAGAAACAGCTCGGATGGGGATTCACCGGACAGGCGGGGTACGTCGCGACGCGCCAGATCAACCAGCTCGGCTTCCGGGAGCTGAATGCCGGCAGGCCGGGCGGTGGCAATCCCAGCAGACCTCTGAACCAGCGCTTTCGCAGGACCGCGGAAACCCGGCTGGTCGCGCCCGTCGGCAACACGCATTATGACAGCCTCCAGACCAGCCTCGAGCGCCGCTTTTCTCAGGGACTACACCTGGCGGTTTCCTACACGTGGTCAAAGTCGACCGGCATCTGCTGCAACGATCACAGCGACGGCCTGCCTGCCATCCACTTGCCCGAGTTCTATCATCTGAACCGCTCGGTATCGGGATTCGATACGCCGCACAACTTCGAGATCGTATCCGTCGCCGAGCTCCCGTTCGGCCGGGGCAAGCACTGGCTCAATCAAGGCGGGTTGGCGTCCGCGCTCGCCGGCGGGTGGCAGTTGAACGCGCTCTTCAGCGCCAGTTCGGGAACACCCTTCAACGTGACCTCTTCGGGCACATCCCTCGATGCGCCCGGGAACACGCAGCGGGCCGACCTGGTCAAGAGCAAAGTAGAGATTCCGGGCGGCGCCGGCCGCGGCCAGTCGTACTTCGATCCGTTCGCCTTCATCCCGGTAACGGAGCCGCGCTTCGGCACCGCTGGCTTCCGGATCTTGCGCGGACCCGGCCTCGTCAACCTGGATCTCGGCGTCTTCCGCGAGTTTCCCTTGGGCGAGCGATTGCGAATGCAGTTTCGCGCCGACGCCTTCAATCTCACGAATACGCCGCACTTCGCCAATCCCGGCGCCAACGTTTCGAATCTGCAGCTCAATCCCGATGGCACCATCCGCAGTCTCGGCGGCTATACCGAGATCACCGGCATTGCGAATACCGGCCGCGACGGAATCGACGAGCGCGTGTTTCGCTTCGGCCTGCGCTTCAGTTTCTGAGTCCGCCGTGCGCGTCCATCCCGCGAATGACTGCGGTCGCGCGGTGAGGCGCCAGGGGCCGCAACAGGCCCCCGGGTCGGTCGCGGCTGCGGCAGGAATACGCCGTACGTGGGAAATGGACGGGACGGCACACCAGGCGCCCGCGCCTCACCGCGCCGCCCGCCTGCCGATGCACCACAGGTGCCCCGCCGTCCGCAGGAAGATCTGGCCGCCCGAGATCGCCGGCGAGCTCAGCGTGTAATCGTTCAGCGGGTTCTCCGCGAGGATCTCAAAGGCGGGCCCGGCCTTGAAAACACTCGTCAGACCCTCTTCGTTGGTGATGTAGATCCTGCCGCCCGCCAGCACCGGCGAAGCGCTATAGATCGCCGGTTTCAAGCGCTTGCCTTTGTACACCTCGGCGCCGGTCAGCGCATCCAGGCAGTAAACGATGCCGCGGTCGTTGATCGAGTAGAGGTACTTGCCATCAGTGACCGGCGTAGGTACATCCGGGCCGTTCAGAAATGACCAGAGCCGGTGCGACTTCGTCACATCGCCTCGCCCGCCGGCCCGAATCGCCAGCAGCGGCCTGACGCGCCCGGGCGCATAGATGATGCCGTTCTCGACGACCGGGGAAGCCACGATGCGGTTTGCGGGACTGTTGTCCGGATTCAGCCCCGCGCTGCGCCACAGCTCCTTGCCGGTTGCGGAGTCGTGACCCGTGACCACGTCGCCGCCGGTAATGACGATCTCAACCTGTTTGCCGACCCGCGCCAGCGCCGGAGTGGTATAGGCATCCGGCGACTCGAACTGCGCCTTGGTGGGGCGCTCCACGCGCCAAAGCGTCTTGCCGGTTTTCTTGTCGATGCGCAGCACGTAGGATGGCTGATCCGTCGTCATCCCGTGCAAGACCTGCACATACAGAGCATCCTCGTAGAGCAGCGGGGACGAGGCGTAGCCCCAGTTGAGGCCGAAGCGGCCGTAGTCCTTCTGGATGTCGCGAGCCCACAGCTCGTTGCCGAGGAAATCAAAGGCCTTGAGTATGCCCGTACCCGTCAACACCCACACATTGCGGCCGTCGGTCACCGGCGAGGGCGACGACATGTTCTGCTTGCGCATCTTTACGTCGCCGCTGCCCAGTAGCTTCTTCCAGAGCACCGCCGGTTTGCTCCGGTCGACGCACCACAGCCAGAGCTGCCCGCTTTCGGCAACGTTCAGGAAGATACGCTCGCCCCAGATCACCGGCGTCGAACCGCTCCAGGCCGGCAGCGCCAGCTTCCACGAGACATTCGTTTGCGCGTCCCACTTCAGCGGCAGGCCTGTTTCGTCGCTGACACCGTTGAGATTGGGCCCGCGCCATTGCGGCCAGTTCCCGGCGTAGCCGGCTGTCACCGTAATCACGAAAACGAGGGCTCCGCGCAGAAACGAGGGCATCATATAGCGAAGGATAGCCCTCCCTCCGGTGACGAAACAATCGCCGGGCGGCCGAACCGCTGCTTCGAGTCAGGCCGGCGCGCGCGCGTTCGGCGCGGCATCATAGGTACCATGGCTGGGTATCGCACGCGGGGCTTGGGTTCAAAACCGCGGCAAGAAAACGCAGCGCGCCAGGCCCGCTGCGTGCGATCGCCGGTATTTTCGGGGAGGTGCTCCACCATGAATCGAAGAGAATTTGTCGCTTCAGCCGCCGCGGGCGCCGCGTTCTCCACGCGTGCGGCCGGCGCCGGTGACAAGGTCAACGTCGCGGTCATCGGGATTCGCGGGCAGGGACGCGGCCTGACTGCAAGGTTCGCCGCGCAGCCCGACGTCAATATCGTGGCGCTGTGCGACATCGACCCGCGCGTGTATGGCCCGGCCGCAAAGCTGGTCGAGCAGGCTCAAGGCAAGCGCCCGCCCCTGGTCACTGATCTGCGGCGGGTGCTCGACGACAACACGGTCGACGCCGTGGTGATCGCGACGCCCGACCACTGGCACGCTCCGGCGACGATTCTCGCCTGCGATGCCGGCAAGGACGTGTATGTCGAAAAACCCGCGTCGCACAACCTGCGGGAAGGCCGGCTCATGGTTAAGGCGGCGCGGCGCAACCAGCGCATCGTGCAGCTTGGGACTCAATCGCGCAGCCGCCCCTCCACGCTTCGTGCCATCGAGTTCATCCGCTCGGGCAGGATCGGACGCGTGCTCATGGCAAAAGCCTGGAACGTGCAGTTGCGGGAGCACATCGGCCATAAACCGGACAGCCCCGTCCCCGGAGGCGTCGAATACGATACCTGGATTGGGCCGGCGCCTTTCCTGCCATTCAACGAAAACCGCTTCCATTACAAGTGGCACTGGCACTGGAACTTCGGCACCGGCGACATCGGCAATGACGGCGTGCATCAGATGGACATCGCGCGCTGGGCGCTCGGAGTCGAGCTGCCCTTCGAAGTCAGCGGGATGGGACGCAAGCTGTTTTTCGATGATGACCAGCAGACGCCTGACACTATGACCATCACCTATAACTTCACGGACAAGGTGCTGATGTTCGAGATGCGGATCTGGAACTCCTACGGCATGGAGGGCCAGGACAACGGCGTCGCCGTGTACGGGACCACCGGCATGGTCCACATCGGACGTTGGAACCGCAAATGGGGTTACAAGGTCTACGACGCGAAGGGGAAGCTCGTCGAGGACGAATCGGCCGGAGAGCTGGACAACGACGTGGCGCATGCGCGGAACTTTCTCGACTGCGTGAAGAGCCGGAAAGCGCCGCACGCCGAGATCGAAATCGGCCACATCTCGAGTTCACTGTGCCATCTCGGCAATCTCGTGGCGCGAACCGGGCGCCGCATAAAGTACGACGCGGCTGTCGAGAACATCCCCGGCGACGCCGAAGCCGCCAGGCTCCTCGGCCGCGAGTACCGGAAGCACTGGGCCGTTCCGAAAGCTACCGCGTAGGAGCGCCGGCGGTGAACTTCCGGCCGTGCCGCTTTCACGGCAGTTCCGCCGCTACCCGCTCCAATTCGTCCAGGGCGCCGGCGAAGAAGTGGTCCTGCGCCTCGACCCAAATCAGGCGTTTCGGCTCGGGCATCGCCTCCAGGACGCGTTCGAGTTCGCTGCGCGGCCCGTGCTCGTCATTTGTGCTCTGGATGAATATCTTCGGGTGGGTGCACCCGTCGAGATAGCTCCGGTCGGCGTATGTGGTCGGGAAGCCCACCGCGATCAAACGCCGCGCGTCGGGCTGGGTGCAGCCCAGGCGAAGCGCGATGCGCGACCCGAACGAGAAACCGGCCAGCGTGTAGGGCAGCGACGGGTAGCGCTGGCGCAGCCAGTCGAGGGCGGTGCGGGCATCCTCGGTTTCCCCGATGCCTTGCGCGTAGCCGCCCTCGCTCAGGTTCACGCCCCGGTAATTGAACCGCAGAACCACCGAGCCGCCGCGCCGCAGGCCGCGGGCGACACGGTAGACCACTTTGTTGTGCATGGTGCCGCCGTGTTGCGGGTGGGGATGACAGAGGAGCGCGGCCTCGCGCGGCTCCCGGTCTTCCGGCTCCTCCAGCAGCGCCTCCAGCTTGCCCGCCGGGCCGGCAAGAAAATGCGATTCGATGCGCCGGGCCATCCTATCGCTCAAGGTAGCAAAGCCCGGTACGCGGGTGCGCCGCGGAACCATCGGGGACACGCCGAATCGCCTGCGCTCGGCCGCGACCAGCCGCCAATCTCGCGCTACTCCGCGGTATCCCCGTAACCTGTTTCGCGCCGGCGGCTCAGTATAATACAGAATTTTGATGAGCGTCGGAGAAATCTTTCAGCCGCGGCCCACACGCCGCGCCTTGTATGTTTCGATCATCTACGGTCTTTGGTCCCTGATCACGGCCGCGCTGGCGATCCCGGCCGGCATCTACCTGCTTTTTCCGCCCCGCACGAAGAAGGCGCCTGAATGGCTGGTTGCAGGTGATGTCTCCCATCTCAGGATTAAAGAGCCGGAAGAGATGGTGTTCCGCCGCACGCGGGTGGACGGCTGGAAAATCACGAGCGAGAAGTCTACGGCCTGGGTAGTGAAGCTGTCCGAACAGACGCTGGTGGCGTTCGCGCCCCAATGCACGCACTTGGGCTGCGCTTACCACTGGGACGAACGGCAAAAGAACTTTCTTTGTCCCTGCCACAATTCCAGTTTCAGCGTGGAAGGGGCCGTGCTCTAGCCTTCATGGCGGAAATCGCGATGATCTCCGGCCGCCCTCGATTCAACGGAAACTCGGGATACCTCGCGTTGCGCCGAACCTGCGGCTCGAGATTCCGGCTCGCACGACCGCGGCCCGTGGACCGGCCACCCGCTGCCAGCGGCCCGATTCCGCCGCACCGTCCGGCCGCACCCGTGGACCGAGCGCGGCAATGCCCGCGGCCGCATAGTTTGCACATCAGGAGCACGGGCTGATTTCCATGAGACGCCGCATCATTGATTGGCTCGATCACCGCACCGGCATCGAAACCGCCGTCCGCAACTTCCTCTTTGAGGAGATCCCGGCTTCGAGCGGCTGGCACCAGGTCTTCGGCAGCGTGGCCGTGTTTCTCTTCCTGGTGCAGGCTTTCACCGGCATCCTGCTGGCTTTCAACTACGCGCCCACGCCCGGCGAAGCCTACAACAGCGTCAAATATATCGTCAGCGAGCTGACCGGCGGGCGCATGATCCGGGGCCTGCATCACTGGGGCGCCAGCCTGATGATCGTTGTCGTGGTGCTGCACATGGCACAGGTGTTCCTCTACGGCGCCTACAAGAAGCCGCGGGAAGCCACCTGGATGGCCGGGGTTGCGCTGCTGCTGCTCACGCTGGCGTACGGGCTCACCGGATACCTGCTCCCGTGGGACAACAGGGCCTACTGGGGCACGGTAGTGGCGACCCAGATCGCGGGTAAAGTGCCGGTCCTGGGCCCCTATCTCCAGCGCTTGCTCGGGGACGGGGCGGCATCCGTCGGCGTAGTCACGTTCGCGCGCTTCTATGCCCTGCACGTATTGCTGCTGCCTCCGGCCACGACCTTCCTGATCGCGCTTCATATTTACCTGGTCCGCAAGCATGGTGTCATGCCGCTACCCGGCGACGAGGCGCCGAAGAAGAAGTTCTACCCCGAGCAGGTGTTTCGGGACACGATCGCGATCTTCTTCACTTTCGCGGTCCTTTTCACATTGGCAGTGAGCGCGCGCGTGCCCCTTGACCGCCTGGCCGATCCCACTGACACCTCCTATATCCCACGCCCTGACTGGTATTTCCTGTTTCTCTTCCAGTTGCTCAAGTTTTTCGAAGGACCTCTCGAAGTGGTGGGGAGCGTCGTTCTCCCGGGCCTGGCAGTCCTGGCGCTGATTCTCGCGCCGTTCCTGGACCGCGGCGTCGTGCGGCGGGTCCGCGAGCGCACCCTTGCGCTCGGGGTGCTGGCGCTCGCCGCGATCGGCTGGGGCGGCCTGACTGCCGCCGCGGTTGTGACCACGCCGAAGACGTCCGAGGTCGACGTGACCGTGAGCGCGGGAGCGGATGACTGGCAACAGCTCTCCCCCGAGGAGCTCGCCGGCGTCGGATACTACCGCAAGGAGAATTGCGCGGCCTGCCACGCCGGCGGCAAGGTAGGCCCCGACCTGACGCGCGGGATCCGGAAATCCGCCGCCTGGATGATCGAGCACTTCAAGCGCCCGCAGCAGATGATGCCGGGAAGCTCCATGCCGCCGTTGCAGTTGAGCGACCCCCAGCTCAACGCGCTGGCAGCGTTCCTGCTGAAGCTTAATCAGCGCACGGCCGGCGTACTCGAATCGGCGCCGCAATTCGCCGTCGAGGGCGCGATGCTCTACCAGGGGCAAAAGTGCGGCGTCTGCCACCAGGTGAACGGCATCGGCGTCAAGCTGGGACCGCCGCTCAACGGTGTCGGCCAGCGCCGCACCCGCGACTGGATCGAGGAGCATTTCCGCGATCCCCAGAAGCTCTCGCCCGGCAGCGTCATGCCGCCCTACAGGTTCAACTCGCGCGACATGGACCGCATCACCTCATACCTCCTCGGGCTGCCGCCGCGATAAACCGGCGTTCTCCACCTCCCGAGGCCGCCGTGCGCATTGCGCGGCCTTGCCTGGAACAATCCGGGACTGCCGGTCTGAAGATCTCTCAGACACCGGAGCCGGTCAGTGGGCGTAAGAAAGACGGTTACTGAACCCGCATCCACTAAGAGCGGCTGCTTATAACTGCAAACCCGCGTCACATGCTGTCCGCGCTGTATTGACTCATGCGGGCCGCTATCTTACCCTTAACGCTACTGGCTCGCGGAAGCGCGCCCGATCAAATACCGTCCCTGGGGGTTCGTGTGTCAAAAGAGTGGATCACTATTGTATTTCTCCTCGTGTTGGCTCTCGGCATGGCATGGGGACAAGGAGCAGTTGGTACGCTTACGGGCACTGTGTCGGATGCGACAGGCGCGGTAGTTCCCGGCGCCGCAGTTACCGCGACAAATACAGCTACCGGTGTAGAAACGAAGACAACTACGACATCAACCGGTACCTATAGATTGCCCTATCTGCCGTCGGGCGCATACAGGATTACCGTTACGGCGCCTGGTTTCCGGACCGCGGCCGCGGAGAACGTGATCCTGCGCGTCGGGCAGACGCAAAACGTGGATGTCAGAATGGAGCTCGGCGCGGTTGCCGAGCAGGTAACCGTCAGTGCGGAAACACCACTGCTCGAATCGAGCTCGGCGGAAATCGGTCGCTACGTCACCACCGCCGAATACAAGAGCTGGCCGATTCTGGTCTCCGACGGCCAGCGCCAGATCCAGCAGTTCATCTTCAGCAGCCTGCCGGGCACGACCGGCAACACCTTCAAGGGCTCGATCAATGGGGGCCAGCAGTACTCGCACGAGATTTTGGTGGAGGGCATCCCGCTCGGCCGGAGCGATCTCATGGGCGGCAACAACAACGAGTTCAGCCCTTCGGCCGAAGCCGTCAGCGAGTTCAAACTCCACACGGGAGCGATCGGGGCGCAATACAACGGGGGGCAGACCGCGATTGCCAACTTCGCGATCAAGTCCGGAACCAATGACCTGCACGGGTCGGCTTTCTACTACGTGCAAAATGAGTCGCTGAAGGCCTTCACGCTCGCCGACAAAGCGCGCGGCAGGACCACGAAGTCGCTCTTCCGGCAGCACAACTACGGTTACTCGGTCGGTGGCCCGGTGTACATTCCGAAAATCTACAACGGGCGCAACCGTACCTTTTTCTTTACTAACTTCGAGAATACGGATCGGAAAGACTTCAATATTGCCGGCCTGAACAATACGCTGCCGGTCCAGGACTTCAGGAAGGGAGACTTCTCGCGGCTCTTGAATCCCGCCTTCACGGGTAACTCCAGCTCAGGCTCGGTCATCGGGGCCGACGCTCTCGGCCGCCCTGTCCGGTTCGGACAGATCTATGACCCGGCGACAACGCGGCGCGTGAACGGGCAGGTGGTCCGCGATCCCTTCCCCAACAACATCGTTCCGCAAAATCGGATCAGCCCGGTGGCGAAGAATGTCATCGACAACGTGGGCATCGTCAATCCCGAAATTGATACGATGATCCGGAATACGCCCGCGGTCGGCACCTGCTGCCCGTTTTTCGACCTGTACATCGCGATGGTTAAGGGCGACCACCACATCAGCGATAACCACCGGATCTCGGGCCTTTACAACCACAGCTACCGCAAGCGCAACAACAACGGAGGCCAGCGCTATCTGCCGATCCCGGGACCCGCTACGCAGAGCTGGCAGGACCAGTTGACGCCTGGACGCCTGGTGCGGCTGTCGCTCGACTCCACCGTGACGCCGCGCTTGCTGAACCGCCTGGCGGCCGGCTACAACCGCTTCCGAAACACGAACGTCACAGCTTTTATCAACCAGGACTGGGCCGGCAAAATCGGCATCCAGAACACTTCGCCCACTCACTTCCCGGTCATGACGTTCGGAGGAACCGAATGGCAAGGCGGCACGCTGGCGCGGCTCGGCTCGGGTAACAGGAATGAGAACTTCAACGGAAGCTGGATCTACCAGGACGATTTAACCTACATCCAGGGCTCGCACAGCTTCCGCTTCGGCTACGAGTACCGGCGGTACTTCTACAACGAACGGAACTTCCCCTCGTCGGGCAGCTTCAGCTTCAGCCCCACTTCGAGCTGGATGCCCGGGTTTACGACTCAGACTGGTCACTCGTTCGCCAGCTTCCTGCTGGGTGCGGTGAACAATGCCTCACGAGACGTTGTTACCCTGTTCCCCGGGTTCCGGCAGTCGTCGCACGCCTTCTACGTGACCGATGACTGGAAGATCACTCCCCGGCTGACCGCAAACCTGGGACTCCGCTGGGAAATCATTCGGCCGCTTTGGGAGGTGACCGACCGCATGTCCATGATCGACCTGAATGTGCCGAACCCCGCGGCGGGCAACCTGCCGGGCGCACTCGTCTTCCGCGATCGCTTGCAGGACACAAATTGGCTGCAGCTCGGGCCTCGGCTCGGCTTGGCTTACCGGGCCACTGACAAGCTGGTGGTTCGTGCCGGATACGGCATCACCAGCACTCCTCCAATCTCGAACGACTGGGGCTACGGCGGGTTCACCTTCGGATTCAACGGCGATGTGCCGGTCCAGGCG
>JACOTZ010000403.1 GCA_016178155.1 Acidobacteriota bacterium | reverse complement strand
GGCTGGAAGCGCGCCTGGGAGTTGCCTGGGGACCCAGTTATTCATCCGGATGCCACACGCCCGGCAAGTGGCTCGCCGTCAGCCGCCGTCAGCAGGATACCTCGGTTCGATCCATCATCGAGGAACGCTGGGGTGCCCTCCAGAGTTCGAAAAGTGTCCACGACACCCCGCCAGTTCTCATTTCCCGCAAAGGGTTGCAGGTGTTCGGCTCGCAATTCGCCCTCCTAGCCGCTCTTCCTGTAACACCTCGCCACGACGTGAGTCTAACCAGCAGAACATTGCAAAATTTTCCTGCCGCAGCAAAACTTGCGGGCTGAGCGGTAGTCTGGCAAAGCAGCGTCCCGGGACGCGCATCTCCCCGCAAGCACCTTCGATGTGTCTTTTAACGTTGCTCCATCAGTGAGTTAAGGGCAGAGTACCGGCGCCACCGCAAAGTCCAATACCCCTGGCATCGCAATTGCCTGTTTGCACACTGTACCCGCACCTTGCGCGGGTACGTTCGAGGGCTTGCCGGCTGGCTGGGCCGCTCTCGGGCGAGCGAGCGAGGAGGACAAGAGATGCTCTCATTCCTCAGCATGATCCTCTTTGGCCTGGTGGTGGGCGTAGTTGCCAAACTGCTCATGCCGGGCCGGGACCCTGGCGGTTTTCTTATCACGATTCTTCTTGGCATCGCCGGTGCCCTGTTGGGGGGCTACCTCGGCCGCGCCATGGGCTTCTACGGACCCAACGAGAGCGCGGGATTTTTGATGGCGCTGCTCGGGGCCATCCTCCTGCTCGTCATTTATCGGCTGGTTGTGGGGCGCCGCAGGACCGACGTGGTATAGGGCGGCGGCATGGTATGGAAAACGCGTGAATCGAAAAAACGAGGCGATAGGAGGGTAAGGCATTTATGATTTCTACACTCTTGCTGATCTTATCTGATCATTCTGGTTCTGGGATCGCTGCCCGCCTGGCCCTACAGCCGCGGTTGGGGTTATGGCCCGACCGGAGTTCTGGGCGCGATCCTGCTTGTCATAGTCGTGCTCGCTCTGATGGGCCGATTCTGACGGTGCGCTTCAAGACGTCGGCTTCAAAAGGCTGACTTAAGCAGAGAGGAACGAGATAGATCAATGACACGAGAAGAATACGGGCAAGCATACCAAAAAGGCTTTAATCTGACGGTGCGATTCCTGGTTTCGAGAGGACTGCCGTATGACGCGGCGCAAGAAACCGCGCAGGCGGCTTGGGCCAAGGGGTGGGAGCGCCTCGGTCAGTTGCGCGATCCTTCCATGGTTCTCACCTGGATGAACAGCATCGCGCTGAATATTCACCGCAGCTATATTCGGAGAGAGCCGTTGTTGCAGGCTCTGCCCGAGCTGTCCAGCCCTCCGAAGATCAATCTTGCGGCCATCGATGTGCGCCGCATTCTCAAGACCTGCAAGCATAACGACCGCATGGTGCTGCAGCGCCACTATCTGGAGGGGTTTAAAGTCCAGGAGATTGCGCAACAGCAGGGTTGGACCGAGACGGCAGTGCGGATCCGGCTGCTGCGGGCGCGCCGGGCGGTGGGCAAGCGCCTGGGGCGCCGGGTGCCTGAGGCCAAGCCGCAGCTGCACACGCGGCCGGCCGCTAGCGTCCCCGCCGAAGCGGCGGCGTAACGAGAAACCTTTACCCTTACTTTCCGCGGTTCCTTCATTAGTTCACGCAAGAGGCGCGAGACGTTCGCCCGCCCTTCCGGGGGGCGAACTGCGCGCGCCGGTGGTGATCGCGCCACCCATTTGTGAGTAATGTAACAAGAGACTGCGGCGTCTCCCTAGTGAACTGACTAGGAAGGAGGTGCCTGGTGGTTTCGAAATTCACATTTCTTGCCGGTTTTGCGGCTACAGCTTTGTTGCAGGCAGACTCGTTGTACCTGCGCAACGGCCGAACGCTCAACGGAACGTTCCTCGGCGGCAACAGCCGCGAAGTGCGGTTCCTCGAAGAAGGCGGCCGCACGCAGCGCTACAGCATCACCGCGGTTCGAAGCGTCACTTTCGGCGCCACGGAGTCCCCGGCGGTCCGCTCCTCCGGCGTCTATCAGGATCCGCAGGCGGGCACGCGAGCCCGGGCGGCCGACGCGGCCGACATGGTTGCGCCGGCGGGCACGGTTGTGACAGTGCGCATGATCGATGCCATTGATTCCGACGCCACCGACGCGGGCAAGACGTATCGCGGGACGCTCGATGAACCGCTTGTCGTCGAAGGCCGGACCATCGCTCCGAAGGGCGCCGATGCCATGGTGCGCGTCGCCAAGGTGGAAAAGGGCGGCATCTTCGAGACGGAAGAGGTGACGCTCGAGCTTGCCGAGATCCGCTCCGCGGGTCGAGTTCTGCAAGTGACTTCCAACCCGGCGGAAGTCGCCGCCAAGAGCCGAGGCAAGGAAACGACTGTGGTCATGGGCGGCACCGCAGTGGTGGGCGCGATCATCGGTGCGATTGCGGGCGGCGGCAAGGGTGCTGCCATCGGCGCAGCCACGGGAGCGGGCGCAGGTGCGGCCATTCAAGCCATCCGCGGCCAGCGGGTGAAGGTCGCGTCAGAGTCAACGCTTGACTTCACATTAAAAGAACCGATTTATGCGCGTTAGCCGCCGAGGCGGGCAATGCTCGCGAGGTGTATATCTTCCGCACGGTGCTGAGAGGTCCTGCCGCAGACTCTCGGCAGGACCAACCGAATGACGGCGGTCCCGTTCAAGCAGCTCGTTTCCGCGAGCGCTGTTTTCCGCCGGCGGCACGCTTGGCGTGCGGCGCCCGAGCGGCAGGTTTCTTCTCTGCGCTCTCAGCCTGGCGCAAGCTGCGCTGTAGCGCCTGCATGAGGTCGACGACCGGCGCTGCGCGCTTGACCTTTGCTTCCCTGAGGGTGCGGCCCTGGCTCTTGGCTTCGATGAGCTCGAGCACGCGGCCCTGATACTCGTCGGAATACTGGTTGGGTTTAAAAGGCGCCGCCAGACTTTCGACGAGCTGCTCGGCGAGAGCGATCTCCTGGGGCTTGACTTTCATATCCGCGGTCTCCCCGTAGCCCGGAAGCTTGCGCACCTCGTTCTGGTAGTAGAGCGTGTGCAGCGTCAGCCCGTGCTCGCGCGGCCGGATAATCACCGTGTACTCCCGCTGGTGCATGGCCACCTTGGCGATGGCCGCGAAGCGGGACTTTCCCATGGTTTCGACCAACAAGTGGTAAGCGCGCCGGCCGGGGTCTTCGGGCAGCGCATAGTAGGAGGTGTCGTAATACAGGGGATCCACCTGATCGATTTTCACGAACTCCAGGATTTCCATGGTGTCCCGTGAAGGCGGCGCCACCCGCTTGAGCTCTTCGTCCTTGACGGTGACGAACCGGTTCTTCTCGACCTCGTATCCCTTGACGAGTTCTGAGCGTTCCACGACGCGCTCGCAGGAGGGACAGTACAGTTGCTGCTTGATGCGCGTCTGGCACACGTCATGGACCAGGTGGAAGCTCACGCGCTCGGGTCGCGCCGCGGCGAACAGCCGAACCGGAATCGAGATCAATCCGAATGTGATGTAGCCCTTCCACACGGTGGCAGCCATAATTCGCTCCTTGGCGCGCTCCTCGATGGGCGCAACCAACATTGGTCTCCAGCAATTCCGGTGCCAGTGCAGCGGACAGGCGCCCTTGCCGCAAGCGGAATAGTGTCCGGCAGGGCGCCCGCGCGGGTCGCGGGCACCCTGTGCCTGGTCCCCGGCAGCGCGCATTATGCTCAGAAAGGCGGGTTATACCGGGTACCGTAAAGAATTCTCGCGGATTGCGCGGCGGCCGCTCGAGGCATTCATCAAAGCCCCGTGCTCTCAATCATTTCCATGCCGCTGTGAAATGGCGAGCCAGTTGCTTTCTCAATAGTGGGCTGGCGCGGGCCAGCCGACTGGAAAGGCAAAGGAGGCTTCATGCTTTACTACGCGCTAGTGTTCTTCCTGATTGCGATCGTGGCCGCTGTCTTCGGTTTTGGCAGCATCTCGGTCGCGTCAGCAGGCATTGCCAAGATCCTGTTCTTCCTGTTCCTGGTGGTCTTTCTCGTCACGCTGGTCATGGGCGTGGCCCGACGAGCTTGACGCGCGGAGTCACGGGAAGGGTCGAGCCGTACCGGCTGGCTTTTCCCGTTTCCCGTGACGCTCGAGTTCCGGAAGTAACTAAGTCACGTCTTTGCATTAGCCGTTCAGGAGGAATCAAGAGATGGCCATAAAGAATATCGCAATTTTCGGGATCTACCCCGATCAGCTCAGCGCTGAGGACGGCGTTGACAAGCTGAGAGAGGCAGGCTTCCGGAATACGGACGTATCGGTGCTTCTGCCCGACAACGAAGGCACGAAGGATTTCGCTCATGAGAAGCAAACCAAGGCGCCGGAGGGGGCAGTCGCCGGCGGAGCCACGGGAGCTGTCATTGGCGGCGCGCTCGGCTGGCTGGTGGGCATCGGCGCCCTGGCGATCCCCGGCGCAGGTCCGTTCATTGCGGCCGGACCGATCATGGGCATGTTGGGCGGCATCGGCGTAGGCGGCACGGTGGGCGGCCTCGCCGGTGCGCTGGTTGGCCTCGGCATACCGGAGTACGAGGCGAAGCGGTATGAGGGGCGCATCAAACGCGGCGGTATCCTGCTGTCCGTGCATTGCGACGACACGGATTGGGCGCGTCGCGCGCGCAACATTCTGGAGCAGACGGGGGCGGAAGATATTGCCTCCACTCACGAGGCAAAGGCCGACTTCGCGGTGTCCGATAAACCGCTACCCCGAAGTCCACGGGCGCGGGACTGACACCTGAGCCGATAAAATTACCCGTCGCGTGAAAGGTACAGAGCTATGGCGAAAAAACACGTGGCAGCGTTCGCACTTTTTGATGATCGTGCAACCGCCGCGGATGCTGCTGAATGGCTGAAAACCTCGGGGTTTCGCCCCGAGGACGTCTGCATGCTTCACCCGCGGAACGTGGGATCGAAGGACTTGGGGTACGAGAAGCACACGAAGGCGCCGGAAGGCGCGGCTGCAGGCGGTGGAGCGGGAGCGGCCCTGGGTGCGGCGCTGGGTTGGCTGGCCGGAGCGGGGACGCTGCTGATGCCGGGGATGGACTTTGCCGCCGCGGGCCCGATCCTTTCGGCGCTCAGCGGAATGGGCGCCGGCATGGTGCTGGGCGGCTTGACAGGCGCGCTGGCCGGCTCCGGTCTCCCGGAGTACGAAGCCAAACGGTATGTGGGCCGGATTCGCAAGGGGGGAGTGTTGCTGTCGGTCCATTGCGATGATCGCACCTGGGCCAATCAGGCCACTCACATTCTCAAACGAATGGGCGGAACCGACGTATCGATCACCCGTGAGGCTGCAGGGGAATTCGCAGAAGCCAGCCGGCCGTTCCCGCGCCGGCAGCACGTCTCCTGATGAACCCCGAGCCATGCCGGAAGAGCATCCACGACGCCAAACGCAATCGCAGGAACGCGAGTCGAAAATGCATCCACGCCCCGTGGCCGACGATCGCGGCTATTAGGGGCTCGGCGAAGCTGAAGGACAAAATTGCCTTGATCGGCGGCAGCGGCAGCGGCCGGGCTGTCGCCATTTTTTTTCGCGAAAGAGGGCCCCAGCGTCGCCATCGCATACCTTGATGAGCATCAGGATGCGGACGAGACCAAACGCCGGGTGGAAATGGGCGGCCGATGCACCGCGATCGCGGGCGACGCCGGGGATGAGCGCTTTCGCCCGCGCGGCCGTCGAGCACGCCGTGGCCGAAATGGGCCGGCTCGACATCCTGGTCAACAATGCCGCTGAACATCACGAGCAGCATCGGACTGGAGGACATTACGACCGAGCAGCTCGCGCGGACCTTCCGTACGAACATTTTTTCTTACTTCTATTTCACCAGGGCTGCCCTGCCCCACCCGCGGCGTCATCATCAACACCACTTCGGTGACGGCCTACCGCGGCAGCCCGCACCTGGATTACGCGTCCACCAAAGGGGGAATTGTCGCTTTTACGCGGTCGCTGGCGAAAAACGTAGTCGATGACGGCATTCGCGTGAATGCCGTGGCGACGGGACCGATCTGGACCGGCAACGTTCCCGCCCGCAAAGGTCGAGAAGTTCGGTAAGCACACACCGATCGGCCGCCCCGGGCCAGCCGGAAGAGGCCGCGCCCTCCTATGTGTTTCTAAATATAGCGAGCGATGATTCGTCTTACATGACCGGCCAGGTGCTGCATCCCAACGGCGGCGAGATCATTAACGGCTGAGGCGCAATGGTTGCGTTGAGTGAGGCCCCCGACGGGTGTCGTTGCGCATGGCGGGACGGCACTCAAGCGGGGTGTGGCCACGGCGAGAACGCCGCGGGCAGTCTTACAGCGTCTCCGGGGTCCAGGCGGGTGCGTCGCTCGCCGGAAACGACTCCTCCGAGGCTTCGGTGACGGCATCGCGATCGAACAGCGGACGATCGCGTTTTACCGCGACTGCCGCGGGCTCACTGGCGGAGACCGATCCCACCTCCATCAGCTCTTTGAACTTGCGCAGGCCGGCGCGAATGTTCTCGGCCGGGTCGTCTCCGAGCAGCCGGGCGATTGCCGCCCCCACCGCTCCCGCGAGAGGGTTGTACTGCAGAGACACTTTGACACTCGTGCGCTCGGGACCAGACTGCTCGAAGCGCACCGAGCCTCCATGATCGACGTCGGCGCCTTCGAGCGAGCGCCACCCGATCAGCTCGCCCGGAACGTCGTTGATAACCTCGGCATCCCACTCCAACCGCATGCCGGCCGGGCCGCGCGCGATCCAATGGGAGCGGGCATCATCGACGACTCGAATGGATTCCAGATGGTCCATAAAGCGGGGAAGGTTTTCCAGGTTCCGCCAGAACCGGTACAGTTCCCGCGGCGATTTCCCGATCTCGATTGATTCATCGACGCGCACGCCGAGCTCATACGGGACGCTCGTGCCCAGGCCCTCGCCTTTGTGCTCGCGCTCCCGCAGGGCGGTGTTGATGCCAAGCCACCGATAAAAATCGCAATGGCCGGTGACGCCCATCCACACCAGACCGCCGCCCAGCGCCGCCAGGCCGCCGCCCGCCAGGTCGCGGCGTGCCAGTCCGTACACGACCAGGGAACTGCCTCCGATCAGCGAAGCCCAGCGCTCCGATTTGCTGATATTGGTACCCGGCCGGTTTGTCCTCATGATTCTCATGATGCGCATCCTTCCCGCAACCGGGACCGGGTTCGCCCCGGTCTTCCCTGCCCTGCCGTACATCTGCCATGACAGAGCACACGATAGCTCCACCTCGTCATAGACCTCCTCCCGCGCCCGCTACGGTTGCTGCAATGAAGACTTCCTGAAAAGATGAAAGGTTTCTCCTCCCGGCGCGGAAGCGAATCTCCCCCGCCCTCTCGCGAGATTGCCGTGAATAAAAGAGCATGAGACTGCATGGCAGGACGGCCGCGCAGCCGGCGAAAGAGCCACACCCGGACGCCTGTCACGGTACAATCGCGCCTTGAGCAATCCCATGCAATCTCGTAGAAACTTCCTCCTGACGGGCACCGCCGCCGCAGTGGCGCGCTCCGGCCGCGCGCAATCCCGCCCCAATGTTCTTTGGATCAGTTGCGAGGACACCAGCCCCGATCTGGGCTGCTATGGTGACGCCTACGCGAGCACGCCGAACCTGGACCGTCTCGCCGCGCAAGGCGCGCGGTTCTCGAATGCCTTCTCGACCTACGGAGTCTGCGCGCCCAGCCGGTCATCGATCATCACGGGCATGTACCCGGCAACCATAGGCACGCAACACATGCGCTCGCAGGGTGTTCCGCCGCCTTACGTAAAGTGCTTTCCCGAGTACTTGCGGGCGGCCGGGTATTACTGCACCAACAATGTCAAGACCGACTACAACTTCGCTGCGCCGGCGACTGCGTGGGACGAAAGCAGCAACCGCGCGCACTGGCGCAACCGCGCCTCTGGGCAGCCGTTCTTCTCGGTGTTCAACCTCACTGTCAGCCACGAAAGCCAGATCCGCGCGCCCAGGGACCAGTTCGAGCGCCAGACGGCCGTGCTCGCTCCCGGGCAGCGGCACGACCCGGAGAAGGCGCAGGTGCCGCCGTATTATCCGCACACCCCGGTAGTGCGCCGCGATTGGGCCAATTACTACGACTTGGTCAGCGCCGTGGATTACCAGGCGGGACGGTATCTGAAAGAGCTCGAGGACGCGGGCCTCGCCGATCACACGATCGTGTTTTTCTGGGGAGACCACGGCCGCGGCCTGCCGCGGGCGAAGCGCTGGGTCTACGATTCCGGGATTCACGTGCCGCTGATTGTGCGCTGGCCGGGAGGGCTGCAACCGGGCTCGGTGCGCGACCAGCTAGTCAGCCTGATGGATCTCGGCCCCACCGTGCTGAACCTGGCCGGCGTGCACGTACCCAAGTACATGCAGGGCCAGCCGTTCCTCGGGCCCAACCTGCCGCCGGCCAGACGATACGTCTTCGCCGCGCGCGACCGCATGGACGAAACCTACGACATCATCCGCGCCGTCCGCGACAAGCAGTACAAGTACATCCGGAACTATCAACCCTGCAAACCTTACGCGCAGTACATCGACTATATGGACCAGATGCCGACGCTGCGCGAATGGCGCCACCTGCACGCTCAAGGCAAGCTCAAAGGACCGCAGCAGAATTTCTTCGCGCCGGAGAAGCCCGTCGAGGAACTGTACGACGCCACCAGGGATCCGCACGAGGTGAACAACCTCGCCGGCAACCCGGAGTACTCGGGGACGCTGAAGCGGTTGCGCGCGGCGCACGAAAAATTCATGAAGGATACGGGCGACCTGGCGCTCCTGCCTGAGGATCAGCTCAAGGAACGCATGCGCCCGGGAGGCCGGTGGTCGGAGGCCGCAACTCCTTCGATCACTCCCGCCGGCGGCAGGTTCCCCAAGGCGGTCCAGGTCACACTCGGTTGCCCCACCGAGGGCGCCTCAATCGCGTGGACTACCGGTTCCGGCGACAAGCCGCACTGGAACCTCTACTCGCAGCCGGTTCGACTCGACCGCAGCACCGCCGTGCGCGTGAAGGCCTGCCGCCTCGGGTGGAAGGATAGTCCGGAAACGACCGCGCGGTTCGAGATCGGCTGAGCCGGGAAGGCCTCGGGCGCCTCGCCAGGCACAATAGGGAAATCTCCGCAAACCGGCGCCGGCGTGTGGTTGCGCCTACCACCTCCCAACGCGCGCCGCCGAGGTGGTCAAATATAAGGCGGACCACCACAATAGATCGGAGTTCTGAAGATATTGTGGGTCAATCAGGCTCACACCTTCGCGCCAATCCTGTCTGGCGGCTGAATGCAAGCCAGGATGTAATGAGAAATGCGGCGAGGCCACGCCCGTTGCGAGGAAAACCTGCCGCGGATCATTGAAACCTGCCTGAGCTATGCAATCGTACAATAGACAGAGTAAACGCGCACTATGTCTTTCCGCAGAGTGTTCCGGCTATGCCGCGTGCTTCCGCTGGCCGCGGTTGCGCTGTACGCGCAACTCCGTTATCCGCAGAGCCGTAAAGTGGAGCAGGTCGATGTCCTCCACGGCGTCCGCGTCGCCGATCCCTACCGTTGGCTCGAAGATGCCAACTCCCCGCAGACCAAGCAATGGATCGAGGATCAAAACAAGCTGACATTCTCGTATCTGCGCTCCATTCCCGAGCGCGACGCGATCCGCCACCGCCTGCAGCAGCTCTGGGATTACGAGCGCTTCAGCAGTGTGGGCAAGCACGGGCCGTTGTACGTCTACCGGCGCAATAGTGGGCTGCAAAACCAGGACGTGGTTTACGTACAGAGCGGGCTGAAGGGCGAGCCGCGCGTACTGCTGGACCCGAACACATTTTCGAGCGATGGCACGGTGGCGCTCACCAGCTATAACGTGAGCCGGGACCACAAGATCCTGGGCTACCGGGTGTCGGAGGGGGGCTCGGACTGGCAGGAGGCCCGCTTTCTCGAGATTGAGACCGGCAAGCACCTGCCGGATCGTCTCCAGTGGCTGAAGTTTACGACCCTCGCGTGGACGAAAGATCACGGCGTGTTTTATGTTCGCTATCAGGCGCCCGACGCAGCCACTAAACTGCAGCAGCTAAACAGCTTCCCGAAGCTGTACTTCCACCGCCTGGGCACGCCGCAGTCGGACGACCAGCTTATTTACGAGCGTAAGGATCAAAAAGAATGGGGCTTTTATCCCTGGGTTCCGGAGGACGGGCAGATCCTTCTCATCTATGTTTCCAAGGGAACCAGCGACAAGAACGCCCTTTTTTACCAGGATCTGCGTTCGCCCGGTTCGCCTGTCATCGAGCTGCTGCGCGGCTTTGATGCCGAATACAGCGTGATCGGGAAGGAGGGCAGCCGGCTGCTCGTGTACACGACGTGGCAGGCGCCGCGCGGCCGCGTCATCGCTATCGACCTCGGCCGGCCGGCCCGCGAGCATTGGCAGGAGATCATTCCGCAGGCGGCGGAGAAGCTGACCGGCGCCGGCTACATCAACCGCAAGTTCCTGGCGGTTTACCTCAAGGATGCGCGCAGCGAGGTGCGGATCTTCGACGCCGGCGGCCGGCTGCTGCGCAATCTCGCGCTCCCCGGCCTGGGCACGGTCGGCGGACTCGGCGGCCGGCAGTCGGAGACGGAGACGTTCTATACGTTTGCCAGTTTCACGACGCCGGGTACCATCTATCGCCTCGACTTGAACACGCTCGAAAGCACCGTCTTCCGCGAGCCCAGGCTGGCCGCGGACCTCACGCCGTATGAAACGCGGCAAGTTTTCTATCACAGCAAAGACGGCGCGCGCGTGCCCATGTTTCTGACCTGCCGCAAAGACATCCGGCTGGACGGCGCCAACCCCGTGCTGCTGACCGGCTATGGGGGATTCAACTCCCCGAGGCTGCCTGGCTTTTCCGCGGCCACGCTCGGCTGGCTCGAGATGGGCGGCATCTACGCCAGCGCCAACCTGCGGGGCGGCGGCGAATACGGCGACGAGTGGCACGAGGCGGGCATGAAGCTGCGCAAGCAGAACGTGTTCGACGACTTCATCGCCGCTGGCGAGTGGCTCATCGCAAACCGGTACACAACCCGGAAGAAGCTCGCGATTATGGGCGGGAGCAATGGCGGCCTGCTGGTCGGCGCCTGCCTCAACCAGCGTCCCGACCTGTTCGGCGCCGCCGTCCCTCAGGTGGGCGTCATGGACATGCTCCGCTTCCACAAGTTTACGATTGGATGGGCATGGGTGTCCGATTACGGCTCTCCCGACAATCCCGAGGAGTTTAAGGCGATTTACGCGTACTCCCCGCTGCACAATATCAAGCCGGGTGCTCGCTACCCGGCCACGCTGGTGACGACCGCCGACCACGACGATCGCGTCGTCCCCGCGCACAGCTTCAAATACGCAGCCGCTTTGCAGGCCGCGCAGGCCGGCCCTGCCCCGATTGTCATTCGCATCCAAACAAGGGCTGGACACGGCTCCGGCAAGCCGGTCGCCATGCGCATTGAGGAGACCGCCGACATCTACGCATTCCTGGTCAAGAACCTTGGCATCGCGCTCGGCGCAAACTGGCCGGGGGCCGTCCAACCGCTCGCTCACGCTCGCGGCTCCGTTACAAGTCCTGCGCTACCAACGGCGTCTTTCTGAGCCACGACCGTTAGGGAGTGGTCTTCAGGCGAAAACGGCACTTTTGCGCCGGAAAGTAATTAACCTAACGATGCCGAGGTGGCGTTGGCCCGCGGACCGTCGCTATCTGCTGGCGTTGGGCAAGAAGTTCTCCAGAACCCATACCTGGCCACGTTGACTCACTCGAGTGGTGCCCAGGTATTTGCCGTCCTGGCTAATGGTGAGGCCACGGAACTCTTTGTCAATGGGCTGTCGCAGGGGAGCACCTCCCGTGGCGGGAAACGTCACAAAATCCATCCTGGCGATATTTCCACTGACCCGGAAGATGGTCAGCAACTCTCGGTCGCCAGTATTCCAACGGATGTTCACCCTAAGGCGGAAGCTGCTCACCGCCGGGAACTGACTGTTTTCTAACGGGGTTTGCGGCGTTCAGGCAGCTTTTTTCGCGTGACTACAGGGGTGTCTGTGTGAGGCAGGGCTTCGGGCAGGTGAATGTC
>JACOTZ010000402.1 GCA_016178155.1 Acidobacteriota bacterium | reverse complement strand
GGGTTGAACTCCTTCTCGTGGGCGATGGTCGTGAGCTCGCCGTGGCCGGGAATGACGATGGTCTCCTCGGGCAGGGTGAGCAGCCGGGTGTGGATGGATTCGAGGATCTGGCGGCTGTTGCCGCCCGGCAGGTCGGTGCGTCCGATGCTGTCACGGAAAAGCGTGTCGCCCGCGACCACCTTCGTCTCCCGCGGGATCCAGAGGGAGATGCTTCCCTGGGTATGGCCGGGTGTATGCAGAACGTGAAAATCCGCCCCACCCAGGTGCAGGACCGTGCAGTCGCGCGCATCGCCGTCGATCTCGGGCACCTCCGGAGTCGCCACTCCCAGCCACGATGCCTGCATGTCCATGCGCTGCCTCAGCACGTCGTCGTTGCCGTTCATCCACACGGGAGCGCCGGTGGCGGTCTTCAGCTTTTGCGCGCCGCCGATGTGGTCGATGTGGGCGTGGGTGATCACGATCGCCGTTACCTTGAGGCTGTGCCGCGCGAGTACGGCGAGAATGCCGGCGATGTCGTCGCCGGGATCCACGACGATCGCCTTGCGCGTCTGTTCGTCGCCGAAGATCGAACAGTTGCACTGGAGCATGCCGACCGGGAGGATCTCGTGGATCATGATTGAATGTTAGCTGGAGGGTCGCGGTAGCCCGCAGCCATGAACATCGTTGATCCGACCGTTTTCGCCGTGGTGGGTGTGCTGATGCGCTGGGTGCATATCGCTTCGGCCGTTACCTTGATTGGCGGCGCGATCTACGTACTTTACGTAGTGCTGCCGGCGGTGGCCGGCATGGAGTCGCGCGGGGCCGTGCTGGCCGGGCTGGGCGCGCGCTTCCGGCCGCTGATCCTGGGCGCCGTAATCGGCCTGCTGGTGTCCGGGGCGTGGGGCTTTTTCATGAAACCCGCCATGCCGCCGCGCTATCTGATGTGGTTCTCGCTGAAGATGCTGCTGGTGTTGCACATCCTTACGGTCGCGTTCCGTATCCCCCGGGCTTCCGCCGGCGAGGCGCCGCGGCTGAAGCGCATGATGACAGGCCTCGTGGCCTCGGGACTGGTAGTGATCCTGGTGTCGGCGTACTTGCGCTTGCTATCGAACTGGACGCGAATATGAATCAGTCGTACGAGGCTTTGCGGCGAGGCGCGGCGTGGGTCGATCTCGTCGGGCGGGGCAAGATCCGCGCTTACGGGGAGGACCGCGTGCGCCTGGTTCACGCGATGTGCACCAATCACGTGGAGCAGCTCAGGGAAGGGCAGGGCTGCTACGCGTTCTTCCTGACGGCCCAGGGCCGGATTCTCGCGGACGCGCACATCCTTGCGCTCCCGGATCACCTGCTGCTCGACACGAACCCCGAGACGAAACAGCGGCTCTATGAACACCTGGATAAGTACATCATCGCGGACGATGTCACGCTCGAGGACGGGACCGCGAACACGGCAACGGTAGGCGTGGAGGGTCCCAAGGCGCGGGAGATCCTGAAGGAACTGAATCTGGCAACGCCGGAGCAGCCGTACAGCTTCGAGTTGTGCGGGTCGTGGATAGTGCTGCGGGCGAGCGCGGCCGGGGCGGACGGGTTCATGATCTTTGTACCGGCGGCACAGCTTGCCGAGCTGGTTTCGCGGCTGGAGTGCGCGGGTATGGTGAAGGCGCAGCCTGAGGACGTGAACGTCGTGCGGCTGGAGAACGCGTACGCCCGCTACGGGGTGGACTTCTCGGACGGGAATATCCCGCAGGAGACGCAGCTTATGCACGCGCTGCATTTCGCCAAGGGCTGCTATCTCGGGCAGGAAATCGTGGAGCGCGTCCGCTCCCGGGGGCACGTGAACCGGCTGCTCGTACCGCTCGATATCGAGGCAGAAACGGCGCCAGTGCCAGGCACGAAGATTCTCGCGGGCGACAAGGAGGCAGGGCAGGTGACCTCGGCGGCGTACTCGCCCGCGCGGGGGAAGGTGGCGGGCTTTGGCATACTGCGCGCGGAGAGCTTGAACGCGACGCTCACCGCGGATGGCGCCGTGATCCGGGTCAGGCCCGGAGCTGCTCCAGCACGTCCCTAGGGATGCGCAGCTTGCCAGCACCGACGCCAAGCCTTACGCCGGGCTTGGCGCCGCCGTGGAAGTCGGATCCGCCGGTGACCTTGAGACCATATTTGCGCGCATAGGCGAGGAAGCGCTGTTCGTCGGCCGGCGAGTGGTCCGAGTGCCAGACCTCGATGGCGCGCAGGCCCATGCCGGCCATGCGCCGGACCAGCTTCTCTTCCTCTTCGAGGTTGCGCTTGCCGAGTCTGACGGGATGCGCGAGCGACGAGATGCCGCCGTTCTGATTGGTGAGGGCGACGGCCTCCTCAAAAGCGGGCTCGTCCCGCTGGACATAGGCCGGCGCCGATTCATCGAGGTATTCGCGGAAGGCCTGCGAAATGTCTTTGCAATAGCCTTTTGCGACGAGCAGGCGCGCGAAGTGCGGCCGGCCCGCCAGCGAGCGGCCCATCGCCTCGACCTCCTCGATACGGATGTCGCAGCCGAGCGACTGGAGCTTCAGAGCCAGGCGCCGGTTGCGGTCGCGGCGGGAGGTCAATATCTGACCGAGGCGATCGAGCAGGGCCGGCGGCGGGGGCGCGTCGATGAAGTAGCCGAGCAGGTGCACGCTCTTCTCCTTGGGACTACCCCAGGCGGTGCTGAGCTCGATACCGCAGATCAGCGGCAACCCTGCCTCGCGCGCGAGCGGAACGGCCTGCTCGTAACCGGCGAACGTGTCATGATCGGTGATGCCCAGCGCTTCGAGGCCGGCGCGCCGGGCGGCTTCGACCAGTTCTTGCGGGCTGCAGGTGCCGTCAGACTCGCGGGTATGCGTGTGCAGGTCGATCACTGCGGATCAAGCCCATTTCTTCGAGTTTGCTCCAAACCTTTTCGACACTTTCCTCGACCGTCTCGCGCGAGGAATCTATCGTGATTTCCGGGTTCAGCGGCGGCTCGTAGGGATCCGATACTCCGGTGAATTGCGCGATCTCGCCCGCCAGCGCCTTTTTGTAGAGGCCCTTGACATCGCGCTCGGCCAGCACCTCGACCGGGCAGTGCACGTAGACCTCGACGAAATTGCGTATGCAAGATCGAACCTCCTCGCGAGCCGCCCGGTACGGCGAGATGGCAGCAGCAATCGCGATCACGGCGTTGCGCGAGAGCAGCTCGCAGACGAAGCCGATGCGGCGAATGTTGGTGTCGCGGTCCTCTTTGCTGAAGCCGAGTCCTTTCGACAGATGGGTGCGGACAATGTCGCCGTCGAGCAGCTCAACCTTGGCGCCGGATGCGCGCAGGCGGGCATGGACCCGTTCGGATAGGGTGCTCTTGCCCGCGCCGGAAAGGCCGGTGAACCAGAGGGTGAAGCCTTCATGCCTCATCGAGGATCTTGCAGAACCTCACGCAGCAGGACGTCCACGGTGCGCTCCGCCTTGCCATCGGCCGAGAAGTGGATGCCGCACTCGCGCGCGGTCCCTTGCTCCCACCACCAGCGTCCGGCGCGCTCGTCCTCACCCGGCCGCGTGGCGCGCGTGCAGGGCGCGCAGCCGATGCTCGTGTAGCCTTGCGCGTAGAGCGGGTGGCGAGGGACGCCATGCGCTCGTGTGTATGCCTCCACGTCAGCGCTCGTCCAATCGGCCAGCGGGCTGAGCTTCAGCCGTCCGTCCGCGTACTCGACTCGTTGCACCTGCCCGCGCGTCTCCGACTGCCCGCGCCGGAGACCGGCGATCCAGGCGTCAAATTCGGCGAGTTTGCGCTCAAGCGGCCGAACTTTGCGGAGATGGCAGCAAAGCATCCGCCGCGGCACGGAGTCGAGGAAGAGATCGGGCCCGTGCAGCCGGACCATGGCTTCAATCTCGGCCGGTTCGGGATGAACCGTCTCGATCTCGACGCCGTAGCGTTCCCGGACCTCGCGCATCATCGCCGTGGTCTCCGGCGGCAGCCGGCCGGTGTCGAGGGTCACCAACCGCACAGAGCGGCTCACGCGCGCGGCCATGTCGACCACCACCATGCCTTCCACCTGAAAGCTGGTGACAATGGCCAGACGAGTGCCGAAGCGGTGGATCGCCCAGCGGACCAGATCCGCGGCGTCTGCCTGCTCAAGGTCGCCTGGGAGCGCGTTCTCCTTTAAGTCTATCGACAAAGTGGACTTAATTTGAGGATACCACTGGAAAGCGGAAGACCCCACCCGCCGCGTTCACAATAACTACGCCGTTTCCCAATGGCTTACCCGCCGTAGCGTAGAATACGGCGCCGTCGGTAGACTGTCCGGGCACCAGCTTGGTTTGCACGAGCGCAATCGCCGAGGCAGCCGCGGCGGCTTTCAACCTGGTGGAACTCACTTCGGCGAGCGCACTCTGGCGCCGGACTTCGTAGCCGTTTGTGGCTTTATAGCGGCTATTGCCATACAGGCTGGATTCGTACGCGATGACCAGCCGGATCACGTCGGAACGTCTGGCGCGGTCCACAAGCTGCTCGACGACCGTCCGGGCCGGCTGCGCGGGAAACACGGAGCCATCCGAGCGCTGGAACTGAAAGTCTTCGGGCTTCACCGTCCAGGTAACATTCGAGCCATTCGAGATCGCAACCTGGATGATGGAGTAATCGCGGACATGCGACGGGAGCTCGGCCAACATGATCGTCAGGCCGTTGCGGGTGAGGGCCTGGTATTTTAAGCCGCCGGATTCGAACTCGATAATCTGGCCTGCCGCGACGGCGCTCGAAAGCGCCCACACGAGCGCCCACCCCGCGGGCAGGAAGTGGTGCATATATTACATGATAGACTGGGGCGCTGGAGGCGAATGCAGGAAGTTTTGAGCGGACACGACCTCCTGCGTGACACGGGGCTCCGCAACCTTCAGGCGATTTACGCGAATCTCGGTACGGCGCCGCTGCTCGAGCAGGCGATCCGGCGCCGCGAGGGGATTCTCGCGGCCAACGGCGCCCTGGTGGTGAAGACCGGCCAGTTCACAGGCCGTTCTCCCAGGGACAAATACATTGTGCGCGAGGCCGCGACCGAGTCGTCGGTCGATTGGGGGGCTGTGAATCAACCGATCGACCCAGCCAGGTTCGAGAGGATCTATGCCCGGCTGCTCGCGTATCTGGAGGGGCAGGAGGTCTTTGCCGAAGACCTCTACGGCGGCGCGGATCCCGAATACACGCTGCCGGTGCGGGTCATTACACAATTGGCTTGGCATGCGCTGTTCGCGCGGCAGCTTCTGATCCGGCGGCATCCGCGCGACCCCCGCCCGCACGAACCGGAATT
>JACOTZ010000401.1 GCA_016178155.1 Acidobacteriota bacterium | reverse complement strand
CTTCATCGGCGAGCTGCTCGTATTCTCTGCCTAACCCAGACTCACGCTTACCAACTTGTACTGGCCTGAGCTCCTGCTCCCCAAACTTCGCAACGAAACCATCCCGCGCGAACGTCCCCCACCGGCGCACCTCGGGCCGAGGGTGCGGCCCTTCCGTAAGCCGGAGTCGCGCAGCGCGGAGTGCTGGCAGGAATGCGGCTGGTCCGGTGGCTTCACCGGAGATTGCGGCCGCCGGGCGCCCCTACAGCACCAGGATCGGGTGATATACGTTCGGCAGCTTCGCTTCCCCGATTGCGATCAGCTCGCCGTCGCGAGTGATCGCTTTCACATAGCGGGCCCCGCCGCGGCTGCGAAACGGCGACACGCGGAAGTCCCGGCCCTGGCGGATGAAGGCTGCCGTCGCTGCGTCCACGGTCTCGGAAGGAAATTCCGGCAGCAGCTCGGCCGCGCCAACCACCGCATCGGCCAACCGCCCTTCGCTCGCCATTGCCTGCAGCTCCTCAAGCGTGCGGGCCATCTTGAGATCGAAAGCGCCCGAAGCCGTCCGCCGCAGGCCGCTCAAATGCGCGCCGCTGCCGAGCATCCGCCCGAGGTCATGCGCGATGGTCCGCAGGTAAGTGCCGGCCGAGCAGTGCACTCGCACGCGCGCATCGGGCCCCTCGCAGCCGAGCAGTTCGAAGCTGTAAATCTCCACTTCCACCGGTTCGAGCTCGACCGGCTGCTGTCTCCGCGCCAGCTTGTATGCCGGCACGCCCGCGATCTTCTTGGCCGAGATCGGCGGCGGCGTTTGCTGAATCCTGCCCCGGAACCGCTCCATCAGCGGAAGTAGTTGCGCGGCTGTCACCGAGACCTCTACGGGCTCGCTCGTCGCTGTCCCATCGCGATCGTAGGAATCCGTCGAGAAACCGAAAAGGATAACAGCCTCGTAAATTTTCTCGCTTTTTTGATAAAACTGGGCGAGCCGCGTGGCCCGGCCGACCACCAGCGGCAGCACCCCGGTCGCCATCGGGTCGAGCGTGCCCAGGTGCCCGACGCGCCTGGTCCCCGCAAGCCTGCGGATGCGGCTCACCACATCATGCGAGGTCAGCCCCTCGGGTTTGTCAACCACAATGACCCCATCCATCTTTATTTCAATCTAGCAATCGCGAGCCAACCGGGCGCGATCGTGAAGCAGCACATGCCTCCCGGCACCGTCGCGCCGCCGCGCCGCTGCTACACTCGACGTAGACCGGCATGGAAGAGGAAGTACTCGGGAAAGCATACGACAGCCGGCTCATGGGCCGGCTGCTGACCTACATGCGCCCGTATCGCGGCGCAATCATGGTTTCCCTTGTCTTCCTCCTGGTCAATTCGGTCCTGCAGATTCTCGGGCCCCTGCTTACCAAGATCGCCATCGACCGCTTCCTCGTGCCGTCCGGCACGCCCACTCTCACCACCCCCATCGATCCGCTCCTCTCGAGCGACCGTTGGACCGGGCTCGCACAAGTGGCGGGAATCTACCTGCTGGTCATCTTGGCCGCCTTGCTCATGGAGTTCGGCCAGACCTATCTCATGCAACGCACCGGCCAGTACGCCATGTTCGACCTGCGCCGTGAGGTGATGGCCCACCTGCAGAAGCTCGATATCGCCTTCTTCGACAAGAACCCGGTGGGGCGGCTGGTTACCCGCGTCACCACCGACATCGACGTTCTGAATGACCTGTTCTCCTCCGGGCTCGTGACGATCCTCGGCGACGTGCTGGTGCTGAGTTTCATCGTCGCCGCCATGTTCCGCCTGAGCCCGGGCATGACCCTCCTGCTGCTCGCGGTGATGCCGCTCGTCGTGCTCGCGACTATTCTGTTCCGCCGCTCGGTGCAAAACAGCTACCGGCGCATCCGCGTGGCCATCGCCAAGATCAACGCCTATCTGCAGGAGCACGTCAACGGCATGGCGGTGCTTCAGCTCTTCAACCGCGAGCGCAAGAGCGCCGAAGAGTTCGACCGGATCAACCGCGAGCACATGCAGGCGTTCAAGGACTCGATCTTCGCCTATGGCTGGTTTTACCCTGTGGTCGAGTTCCTCGGAATGCTGTCGCTCGCGCTGCTGCTCGCCTACGGCGGCCTCCGCATCATCGAGGGCGCGCTGACACTCGGCATCCTCGTGGCCTTCTTTCAATACGGCATGCGCTTCTTTCGCCCCATCCAGGATCTCAGCGAAAAGTACAATATCCTGCAGTCGGCGATGGCGGCTTCCGAGCGGGTGTTTCGCCTTCTCGATACCGCGCCGCGGGTGGTCTCCCCGCCCTCGCCGCGCCCGGTTTCGCGCGCTCCCCTGGACATCGAGTTCGATCACGTCTGGTTTGCATATAAGGACGAAGACTGGGTGTTGCGGGACGTGAGCTTCCGCATCGCTCCGGGCGAAACGATCGCGCTCGTGGGGCATACGGGAGCCGGCAAGACAACCATCACCAACCTGCTGCTGCGGTTCTACGACGTCCAGCGCGGCTCCATCCGGATCGGCGGCAGCGGCATTCGTGAGCTCGACCTGCATGAGCTGCGCAGCCAGTTTGGCATCGTCCTCCAGGATCCCTACCTGTTCAGCGGCACGCTCGCCGAAAACATCCGGCTTGGGACTGCCGGTATAGCCGACGAAACGCTGGCAGCGGCTATGGAGCAGGTGAATCTCAAGGACCTTGTGGAGAGACTGCCCGAGGGCCTCCAACACTCCATTCGCGAGCGCGGCGCCGATCTTTCAACCGGACAGAAGCAGCTTCTCAGCTTCGCCCGCGCACTCGCGCACGACCCGCGAGTGCTCATCCTCGATGAGGCGACCTCGAGCGTGGATACCGAGACCGAGCTGCGCATTCGCGCGGCGCTCGGCCGCCTGGTCGCGGGCCGGACCTCCATCGTCATCGCGCACCGCCTGTCTACCATCCAGCGTGCCGACCGCATCTTGGTCATGCACAAGGGCCAGCTCCGCGAGACCGGCACGCACCAGGAGCTGCTGGCGCTGCGCGGAATCTATTGGAAGCTCTACCAGCTTCAATACAAGGATCAGGAGATCAGGATTCCCGAACCCCTTGTGCCGCGGGAATCGCTCGAGCTGCGAACTTAGGGGGCGCGAAACAATAGTCTGAACAAATGTTTCGCTCTCGCGCAGACCGCTCCCTTGAAGACGCGGCTGAACTCATTGATTCCACTACCGAGCCCCGCCGCGTCTTCATTGCCTTTGGTGGCCCGCAGCGGGCGATGGGGTACTCCCTTGCGGTCGCGGCTCGGAACCGCATGCTGAGCCGCGACCGCAAGGGAGCGGTTGTTTAAATGCCCAAGATATTTCTCCGCGGCGTCTTAGCCCGCCGGGGACGAACTACCCTATGCCCGCGACCCTGTAGCGGCCGAATCGCAGCGGCTGCAATGCCGCCCGTAGTTCCTTCCGGGCGCAAAATTCCGCTCCTCGCGGCTCGGTTGTGTATGGATCGTATTGAGCCGCGCGCGTCAGAAGGTGTGAAATATTCGAAAAAACCATTTCCGGCCTCCAATGTTTGCATTCGGCTAGCCTGTGGAAAAGAGGCCCGAAATCAATTTTTTCACACCTTCTCAGCGAGTGGGTGAAGATTCTTTGCCGACCAGACTGCTGTTCAGCGCATCACTGCCGCTGCCGAACGGAAACGCAGTCTACCTACGGGGCGCAACGATTCACCAGAGAAGACGAAACTTGCGGTATCAATGAGGCGGGATGCCCGTGGTGATCCAGCCGGTGACGGCGGCGGCGCCGTGGCGGCTGGCGAGGGCACGCACGCGCGCGAGGGCGGCGCGGTAGGAGGCGCGCATGTCGGCCTCGGGCTGAGAACGGGACGAGACGCCGGAGCATCGCGAGCGAGATACGCGGCGCGGGCGACGTCACGCTCGACCACGAGATCGTCGGTGTTGTGCGCAACAACAAGCATTCCGACATCCGCGAAACGGCTCGCCCGGCGGTCTTCATCCCGTATGCCCAGGATGAGAATCTCGCTTCCCTGAACTGGTACGTGCGCGCCCGCGGCCCGCAATCGGCCGTCATGTCTCAGGTTCGCCGGCTGGTGCAATCGATGGATGCGGGCATCCCCGTCTACGACGTCAACACCATGGAGGCGAAGCTGGACGATTCGATGTATACCGATCGCATGGTCGCGGCATTGTCCTCCGCCTTCGGCCTGCTCGCCACCGTGCTCGCGGCGCTCAGCGTGTACGGCGTGGTCGCCTACAGCGTGGGGCGGCGGACCAACAAGATCGGCATTCGCATTGCGCTCGGCGCGCTGGGCAAGGATGTCGTTTGGCTGGTCATGAAGGAGGTGGCGGTGCTGGCGGCGGCGGGCGCGGCGCTCGGGCTTGCCATCGCGTTGGCTGGCAGCCGGCTCGCCGAGGCGCAGCTCTACGGCGTCCGCTCCCGCGACCCGCTGGTCTACGGCGGCGCGGTCGCGGCCCTGGCGTTGGTCGCCCTCCTGGCCGCCTGGCTGCCCGCGCGCCGGGCGGCGCGCATCAGTCCCACGCAGGCCCTGAGATACGAGTAGCCGCCAGCGCGCGCCCATCGGCCTCAACGTCCGGCTCTATCTATCAGGCCAAGGCCCACGGCGCCAACTCGCCGGCTTGTTGATACCTGGACGAGCTACATGCTGGCGATGACGCCGAGCGCCAAAGCTTGGATGTCGGCGGCGAGATTTGTGGCGAAATGGTGACGCTGAGAGCCAGTAAGGCTAAGATAGAGACGTGAAGGTAACGGTCGACTTGCCGGAAGACATCGCGACGGGACTGGGTACGAGCCAGGAGCAGCTCGCGCGTGTCCTCCTCGAAAGCGCTGCTATCGAAGGCTACCGCTCGAAGATGCTTTCCGAAGAGCAGGTGCGGAGGATGCTTGGGCTCGAAAGTCGCCTCGAGGTGCATCAATTTCTGAAGATTCATGGCGTTCCTCTGAATTATTCCGTCGATGATCTGGAGCACGATCTTGCAGTCATCCGCTCCAACCCCGCCTGATGGTCGCTGTCTCGGACACGAGCTGCGTCAACTACCTGGTCCTGATCGAATACATACAAGTTCTCCCTGAGCTATACGCGCAGGTTCTTGTGCCACCCGCTGTGGCGGAAGAACTGACCCGGCCCAGGTCGCCGGGCCTGGTTCGCTCCTGGGTTGCGTTGGCGCCGCCATGGCTGCGCGTTCAAGCTCCACGCCGGCCGTTCGATTCCCGCTTGGACGCACTCGGCAGCGGAGAATCCCAAGCCATCGCTTTGGCTCTCGAGGTGCGCGCCGGTCGTTTG
>JACOTZ010000400.1 GCA_016178155.1 Acidobacteriota bacterium | reverse complement strand
AGCCTTCCAAATAGATCCGGCGCTCGTCCAACGGCGGCGCGGCCGCGGATGCAAACAGCGTGCACCAAAGGACTGGAATCCCCACCCGACTGATTCGCATTGCATCGAAAAATTGCCCGTGAGCGCGGATACGCCCACGGGCGTCAGGTCACCGGCGCGAGGCCGGTTGACGGATTTTTCTCCATTGAGAAATGAATGTACACACGCAGCCGGGAGCACCATTACGGTTTCTTGATTGCGAACCGTAACGGCTGAACCGGCCGAACAGGATCGAATTTTGCCCGAGGCGAAGGCCGCTCAGATGCCGCGAATCGAAATTGTGCGTTCAGAGCGGCACGTGACCACGGGTCGAGCCACGGCCGGGCTTAAAACCAGAAGCCCCAAGGCGGAGGCGGAAATACCACCACAGGTTCTTCAGTTTCCATGTTTCAACCTTTCTGGGCCTGAATTTCTCCCGGCCCGCTTCGCGGCTACTGCACCGGACCAAGCGGACGGTCAGTTGAGGCGTAAGCTAGCCCGAAACGCCACGGGTGCAGTATAGATATCGCGGCGGCCCGGTGTCAAGAACGGAATTAGGAAATTCTCGAATCCACGCCTACCGAACGCAGATTTTATCGAGGGAAACGGCAAAGGCCGTGTCCGGCTGCTAACGCGTGCCGCGAATCGGCAAGCCCGAGTAATTCGCGTTGCATCGAGAAATCCTTTGCCCGTGGGCGCGGATGCGCCCACGGGAATCGTAGTACCGGCGCTGCGGCCGGTTTGCGGATTTTTGTCCGTCATGAACCAGATCGTGTGCCTGTACACACGCAGCCGGGAGCACCATTACGGTTTCTTGATTGCGAACCGTAACGGCTGAACCCGGCCGAACAGGATCGAATTTTGCCCGAGGCGAAGGCCGCTCAGATGCCGCGAATCGAAATTGTGCGTTCAGAGCGGCACGTGACCACAGGTCGAGCCACGGCCGGACTTAAAACCAGAAGCCCGGAGGCGGAGGGGGCAACAGCACCACAGGTTCTTCAGTTTCCATGTTTCAACCTTTCTGGGCCTGAATTTCTCCCGACCCGCTTCGAGGCTACGGGGCGGGGTGGTAAGAATTCCTGGATCGATGTCCATAACTGGTTGAAAAACGGGGAAATATTCTTTTTGCCCGTTGGTGAACGGCGAAAAAAGTTTTGGGTCTGGCGATATCCGCGTCAACGGCTGACCGGCAGGATGGCGGCGGCGGCCCGAGTCAGAGACTCGAGCCGAGCGCGGATCGGGAATGTGCTGCCGAGTTGCGCCGCAGAGGGTGAGCTTTTGTGAAGTGGGCTACGCGGCTGACGGCGGCCCCTGGGTCACCGGCTCGGGTTCGTTTGTCAACTTTTCGTTTGTGACCGGCGGGTTCTGGTTGAGTATTGAGGCGGGCGGGATGTGTGCGCCGGGTATCGATTCCCGACCTGGGCCGGCCGGGGCGGGGGTCCCGGCCGGGTTCGTCTGTTGATTTTTTGTTGTCATCGGGCGGAGCGGGGCGGCCGGCCTGCAAAACGCGGAGGGTATCGAGGGTACGGGTGAGGCCGCGGCGGAGGCGGGGCTCGTAGCGCTGGGTGAGGGCGAGAGATTGGGATTGATCGGCGAGACAGGGGAAGGCGCGGGCGTTCTGGACGGCGGTGCTGATAGGCTTGCTTCCAATTCCAACTGGCGCCGCCACGTGCGTTCGCGCGGATCGCGATTGTGTCTACCTGGAAGCACCGCGAAGTCCGCGTTTCTGCCCCAGACGCTAACGACCAGGCAGGATCTATCCGCTTATGTTGACTGGATAATGTTTGGCCCACCGGGCTGAGCCCAGGGGAAAACCGCATCCGCGGAAGCTCCGTCTTACGCCGACCGCACTAGCGCGCTGCTGGCTTAGGGGGGCGGATCTCCAGTGTAGTTTCGGTCGATTGATAACCGGGCTTTTGAATCTTGACCGTCAGCGATCCAGGTTTAGCGCCGGGGGGCACACTGTAGAAGGCGGAGCCATCGGGGCCGGCAGTCAGGCTCTGATTCCCGATTACGAGCGTGGCTCCGGCCACAGGATCGCCGACGTCGGTGACGTCGATTTTGACCCTCCCACCTTTATCTGCTTCAACGGCACGCGGGACAATGCCGGCCTGAAGCGGCGGGAACACCCGGGTGTGCAGAAATGCCGAGCCGCTACTGGCGACGAGGTCCAGCGGCCCGTTCGATCCTTCTCCCTTCACTTTGAGGGCCGCGGTCTGCCCCACACGAATCGGAGGACCGAGCCGGGTGGCCGCTTTGTTGGTTCGCAGCGCCACAGAACCGCTCTCATCGGACCATATGACCCACAAGCGTCCCTCAGGTCCCTTGGCCACCGCGGCCGTTCGTCCCCGGTTGACTTTCGCGACGACGACTGGCTGGGACTCTCGATAGCGCCAGAGATGGACAGCGGTGCACACCGGATAACCGGAGCAATAAGCCACAAATATTCCCGGGGCGCCGCCAGTGCGACCGGTCAGACCGAGTTGCTGATCCTGGCTTCTGGACTGCATTCGTCCACCGCTCTCGACGTAGGATCCGGGCGCGGCAACGGCCTCGCCGAGGGCGGGTGCGACCGGACGCAGGAGAATTCCGTGTTGCGGGCCCGCGTTGGAGTACCAGCCGACGATCACCTGGCCATTCGCGGCGTCGGTTACTACCTGTCCCTGATACGGACAGCACCCGTGATCATGGACCTGCTGGACCGGTCCATTTCCCAAGCCGCGCTGCACGATCAGTTTCGACGTTGCCGGCCAACAGGTCCAGAGCTGGCCATCGGGCCCGAACGAGGCGCCGATGGGACCAATGTGGGCGAATCGATCCGTCGACTGCGCGCCGGGCTGCAATTCCCAACGCGACCCGTCAGCGGGCGCCGTCGCTCTGTAAAGCGAACCGTTGTTGTACGGATCTTTTGCATCCGGCGATCCGAGCACGCCGCCGAACAGCAGCTCGAGCGAGCCGTCAGCAGCGACAAGAAGCGCCGGATTCGAGAGAGATTTCCATCCCCCAACGGCGACCTGGGCCTCGCCCCTGATCTTCCCGCCCGGATCGAGCATCAAGTACCGGAGTTCGGTCTTCCCCGCCCCCGCCTGCTGTCGCCATACGATATGCAGCGACCCATCGCCCGAGCGGGCGAGTGCCGGTTCATCGACGTTTCTAATTCCCGTACCGGCGATCTGCTCCCAACGGACGCCCTGGGCGGCCGCGGTTACGATCGACAGCCACAAAAATACGCTCACCACCAGCATTCCGACTCGCATTCCGTAGACACCTCGCAAATCCAGCAGACCGCAGGCATTGTACAGCAGCCGGGGATACAGCGCCGCTTGCCGCGATAGCGGGTTGTGAAACGCCCGTGCATAGTCCTCGGCCGGGCCACTGCCAGCAGTCCGTGGCGGAGGAAGAACTCGCCGCGCTGCTTGGCCGCTTCGGCCCGCCCGCGCAGGCCCGCGCCGGCTGTGAGCACGAACCGCCGACGTGGCCGTGCCGGCCGTCCGCCCGGTCCAGCACGGAGTCGCTGAGGCACAGGCCGTCCTCGCGCGGCTGCCGGTCGAAGGGGAAGGAGCGCTCTATCTTGTGGCGGGTTGTGGCTGCGGCTATGCCGCGCTTCCGCAACAGCGACCCAATCCCCGGATCGTCGCGAATCCGGAGACGGTCCGCGTTGCCTGCTTCCATCCGGATCGCGCTAACCGGCCAGAGCGCCAGGCCAAGTGATTTCCGGTTTCGCAAGCGAACTGCCTGAGGACTAAATTAGTTCGGAATGAAAATGCCTACGCGCGGACGTCCACCGCAATGATCCTCGCGTTTGCTGTTAGCGCGGGGTGCGCAGTTGATCGGAAGTTGCCGGAGCGTCTTACACGGCCGCTTTGTCGAGCACGCGGGCCACGGTGACTGCCGGATGCGATAATCCGCCCCACCGACTCCAGCAGGCGGGCTGTGGCCATCCTCCGCGTGGCGGGGCGGACGGTTATGGGACCGCGGCCGCCGTCTTCGGCACGTACGGCCCGTACTCAGCTCTCCAACCGGTTTCGAAAGGCACCGGATTCGGACATAGTTTCCTGAGTTCGATAACGCGCGCGCCATTGGCCATCTCCGCGTCGAAGTCGAGATATAGCGGATGATCGAAATCGCGTTTAAAGAACACGGCGATCTTGCGGCCGGTCAGGTCCCAAGCCACCGATTCGTTCGTGCCGACCTCCTGACTATTGAAGATTCCGTGGACCGTCATCTCTTTCAGAACGGCTGCTACGGATGCGATCGACGCTTCCTTCGCAGCGCTCGCGATCAGGGCACCGCGCGCGAGCCGCGTCTTAGGGTTGGGTGAGGGATCAAGCTTCGACAGCAACGAATTCGTCATCACCTGAAACTCGCTGTCGCGCCGGAGCACGCGCACTTCGTTGTCGACCCATTCGATCACGGCGGAGTCGCCGCTGCGGTGGGCGACCATCATGTGAACATTGACCCCGTGCTTCTCGGGCAGCGTGTATGCGCGCACCATAGACACGACTTGCTTGACGTTTTCGGCTTCCGAGGCGATCTTCTCGAGGAAGTTGTGCCGGAAGTGCGGCTTGTCAGGATCATATGGAGTCTTGCCTTCGGGCACGCTGGCCATGGTCAGCGCGACGCCATGATCGTTCATGCACCGGAGCGCGAAGGGCGTCCAGCCGGGCACGGTCTCGCGAACGATGCAGATGCGTCCGAACAGTCCATCCCGCGCGGGCGCGACGGAGAGCTTGACGGTTTGCTGGTTATCATTATTCGAGCCAAGAACGATCTTGCCGCCGAGGGCGATTGTCACCGCGCTGCACGCAAGCAGCGCCGACGGAGCTAACATGACAGCGCCGATGGAGATGTAAGGGGTCATTTGGCAGCTTAGACCCCACGCGCACGGAGAAGGTTCCACAGCGCGGGTCAGCCAACCCGTCGCAGCTCTCGCCCAAGAATTCTCGCGCGAAGACCGCAACAGCGGCTGTGGACGTAAGACGGGTGGAAGCGGAAACTTGCATCGGACTGAATTTGCGACCGCTCCGGTCGTATCGTCGCGAATCCGGACACTGGCACGGATTAGGAACGGGATGTCGGTGTTGGAGAGCTGCACTGATCGCACCCGGCACCAACGCCGGGTGCAGCGGTCGCAGCGCAGATGGAAGATGAGCTGTACCGAACCGAGAAAGAGAAGGAACGCGCACAGGTGGATCCTTCGGCGAAACCCGAGACGTTCAAGGAACACAATCAGGCGACCGGCACATCGACGGAGATCCCGCTGATCCACCGGCGCCCCATAGGCTTCTATTCACCGTGAACGAGGAGCCATCTCAAGACGTCGAGATTACGTGGTAGCCTTTCCCATGCGGCATCGTAGTTGGCCCGCATTAATCCGCGCAGGTCGGATCGCAACCGGGAACGGCGTTCACCAGCGGCGCTGCCGACGAGGTCGACAGCGAATGTCGTCGGGGAATGGCCGAGCTCTTCGACTGCATCCTGCTTTCTGACGAGTATCAATCGCCAGACGCCTTGGCTGTCTCCGGAGAAGTGGGCCCGGAAGATCGCGTAGATGTCCGTCCCAGAATCACCGAACCGACGATTCCAGCACACAGAGAGGCGATTAGGGTTCCGAGCTTTGCCGCCGTGATTTGCGCGTCATCAGTGAAAGCCAAGCCCGTCATGAAAAGCGACATCGTGGACCCGATCCCCGCCAGCCAACCCGCGGCGTGAACATGTTTCCATGAGACTTGATCAGGAAGCGACGCCAAGCCTATCCGCACCGCAAGCCACGAGGCAAGTGTTATGCCAATGGGTTTTCCAAGCACTAGACCGACCACCACGCCGATTGTGATGGATTGGACCCCCACGTTTCCGAGATCGCCAAACAATGACACACCTGCGTTAGCCAACGCAAACAGGGGCATAATCACAAACGTCACCCACGGGTGCAGTCCATGCTCCAACCGGTGAAGCGGTGGTTGCACTTTCTCGCAAGCATCCTCCAGAGCGTCCACTGCGATTTGCTGTTCTATATCGTTGAGAATGTCAAAAGGTTCTGTTTGAGTCGCTCTTTCATAGTGGTCAAGCACCGCGCGACCGTGCTGCAGGAACTCGTGTTGATCGATAGCGGTGCGACTAGGAATCACGAAAGCGAGGAGTACACCGGCGATGGTTGCGTGAACTCCAGACAGCAATACAGCCACCCACAACACCGCACCAATCAATGCGTAGGGAAGCGCATGCCGTACCCCCAGCCGGTTTGCCGCTAGCGCCGCCAGAAGGCAGAAAGCTCCGACTCCGAGAGCGCCCCATGACAGATCCGCCGTGTAGAACACGGCAATGACGAGGACGGCGGCAATATCATCGACAATGGCCAGCGCAGTTAAGAACACCTTTAGCCCAAACGGTACGCGATCACCAAGGAGAGCCATCACTCCGATTGCGAATGCGATATCGGTAGCCATCGGAATGCCCCAGCCGCGAGAACCCGGTCCGTTTGCGTTAAGGGAAGTATAAAGAAGGGCCGGGACCACGACGCCGCCTATCGCCGCCAGAATAGGAAGCGCCGCCTGACGGCGAGAAGCCAACTCCCCGACCAGCAGTTGCCGCTTGATTTCCAAACCCACGACGAAGAAGAACACTGCCATAAACGCATCGTTCACCCAGAAGTGAAGGTCCCCGCCCAGCTCGAAGCCGCCCAAACCCACTCTAAGAGGCGTGTGCCACAAAGCCGTGTAGTGTTGCGCCCATGGCGAGTTGGCCAAGACGAGAGCCACCAGGGTGCAGGCCAACAGCAGGATGCCGCCGGAGGTTTCCTGAGCTGCAAACTCCTGAAACGGCCGCACGAGTGTCCCTATCGGCATTTTCCGCGGCGTGATGCGTTGGGCGTTGGCCACCGGAACCATTGTCGCAGTTAGACTCTCGCGCAAAGGCCGTTTTCGATGCCAATGGAGTGCGACCAGGACAAAGCGGAGTCATACAGTCTTAACGACCCACCTTTGAGCGATGGTTCTGCTCCGATGCACCGGCGTCTTCGAGGCTATTGGCTTCATATCAACAAGGAGCTTTTTCTAGTGAGCAAAGCGACGTGCCCCATTTTCTCCGCCTACGCCGTCGGGCTTCTCCCAACGCTTGGCGCCCGCTTCCAACGATACCTGGGGAAGATGTGCCCATTTAACGACGACCAACGTCGGACGGAGAGCCGGAGCAGCACGTTAGGCACAGGTGACACTCAGTCTTCCAAGCAGCAGCAGTAGCGTTGAATGAGAACTGGTTTCCTGTTAGCATGCGGCAATGGAGACGATGACCCAGAGATCAAAAGCTCTTTTGTAACTGGTGCTTTTAGCGGGCTTGGTGGTGAGGCGATGCCGGATCTGGAGTGGCTGGTGCTGTCCAACTTGCCGCGCCGAGTCACGATCTCCGAGATGTCAGCTCGACCGCGATTGCCGATGCGACGGGAGTGATGATGTCCGTATCCACTCTGCGAGATGCCAGGGATATCCTGGTCTGTCTGCGATACGGGATTGGCGACGTCGTGACGCAGCTGCCGGTGCTGGACTCGTTGCGGCGTGCGGCGCCGAAGGCGCGCATCACCGCCGCTGGCGCCGCACGCGCCATCGAACTGCTGGACGGCGCGGGGCTGGCGGACGAAATCGTGGCCTACGGCCGGTGGGGCATCCAGCATCTGTGGGATCTCGGAGCCGCCGAGACCGCATGGCAAATCGCCACTTGGCTGGAGGAGGTCGGGTTCGACGTCGTCCTGGATGGGGCGTACGCGCCCGAGCCGATACGGGAAGCCGTAACGCTCACACGCCTTCCCGATCTGTCCGCCGACGAGGCCGTGCTGCGCGCTGCACTGGCCGGTGGCGCAAACGCGTCGGAAGGTTTGTCCCGCGCGGCGGGTTCAGGTTGGGGACTGCCGGTGTACCCGCACGCCCGTCCCACGATTGTTCTTTCCAATTCCGAACGCGAATTTGCTCGAGAGTTCCGGAACCAAAGCGGTTCCTGCGGGCCGCTGGTGGGATTCTGTCCGGCGGCTTCTTCGAATCTGAAGCGCTGGCCGGGGTCCCGATTTGCCGCGGTGGCAGACTGGGTCATCGAAAACGGGGGACACGGCGTGGTGCTCTTCGGGGGCGATCTCGATGAAAGCGTGGCAGCCATGCGGCGACTGATGTCGCACGGAGCGCGCGGCATTGTCGTCCGCGGGCTCCATCTTAGGCGTGTGGCTGCCGTGCTGGCCGAGTGCGCGGCGCTGGTATCGAACGACACCGGCCTAATGCACATGGCCGCGGCGGTGGACACGCCGGTGATCGCGGTGTTCGGTCCGACCAGCCCGCGCGTATACCTGCCGCGGGGGCGCACCCTTGGCCTTGCGAGTGACCTGGACTGCTCGCACCGCAGTTACAACATGAGTCCGCCCGGGTGCTGGGAATCCCAGCAGTGCCTCATCCGGCCGGATAATTGCACCTTCACGGTTCATGCGGGAGCCGTGATCGCCTCGCTCCAAGGGGTGCTCCGGCCGTCGGCCGCTGCCGTTCCCACACTCGCAGGATCATCACCGGCCTCACAGAACGGCCCCAGCGGCACACCGCGCGATGAATTCACATGAATGGCCGGAACGCGGCGGGAGTTGGTGAGCGGCCACGTGCTATCTGCTTGTTTGCCAGCAGGTCGGACATGATGACAGCTTGGAAACAGCGGCTGCGATGTATATCCTGACAAGCGCGTTGTGCTAATCGAGACGCGACTATTCTGAAAATGAAAGGAATATATGCCGGTAAAACCCAGTAACCCTGAAGAAGAGTACTTTGCCCGGTTGGAAGCCGAGCGGAGGCGCAAAGCGGCACAGGAGCGGCAGGCACAAATACAGGAGGAAGAAAGGCAGCAGCAACGTACTCTCCACTTCATGAAGTGCCCCAAATGCGGAATGCAACTGGAAGAGATCGCTTTCGGCGATGTTCGCGTCGATAAGTGCTTCAGCTGCGAAGGCATGTGGCTCGATAAGGGCGAACTCGAGACTATTCAGACGAAAGAGCCCGGGTTCGTGGGAAGGCTGCTGAAGGTGTTTCGATCTTAACCTGAAGCGCACAACGTTTCGACGAAAAATAGGGGCTGCCCGCACGACCGGAAGGCATGATCTCGTCTGGCGAGGAAGCTTCCCCGATCCATCAGACGGCACGTCGGCTGCGCAGCCACACGGATTTGTATTGCGATGGCGTCGAGGACTTAGTCACTTTGTGGTGCAAGACTCTTCTTGACAGTCGCGGCTGGGGAACCTGTCCGTTGTGCTGAGCCGCGCGCGTCAGGCAGTGATCAGTTTCGGTTGTTTACGCAATTTGTCGGCGGAAAGTGTTAGGCAGTTCGTTGAGCGTCCGTCACTCGAACGTATTACGCCCTGTGCGCGGCATTGACCGCGGCGTGATTCCGGGCGGGTCGTCGGCCAGTCGGAAACAATCCAGATGAGCGCGTATAGTCGTGGCAGACGAGAGTCGGTGGAAATCGCCGCGGGCGCGACAAGGGTTCACGACCAGGCAGACGGTCCGGCGGCATGGAGTCCCGAGTCGATGCCATTGATTTGCCGACGTTCGAAGAAACCGGCGGGCACACCAGAATTACGCAGCGCCGCACACCGGACGGTAAACAGCGCGACACCCCGGCGAAGGCGGCGGGTCCCGCTGGAGGCCGTCGCCCGATTGCGGGGCGTTGACCGCCGCGCCTCGCCGCTAACCGAGGTTCGTCACCACCACTCCCTGACGGTCGTTCCTCAGAACGCTTCCGCTGATTTGACGGCACTTACTGAGCCGCGCGCGTCAGCAAGCGGTTCGAAATCCTGTCGGTGACGAACTTCCGGTAACCCGTTCTAGCGGTTCCGCTCCAGGTGTTCGACCATGGCGGCGGTGAAGGCGGCGGTGAACACGCGGCCGCCCGACAGGAGGTTTTCGAGCGTCATGTAGTCGAACTGGATGTCCGGCCGGACGCCGATGTTCTCGACATAGGGCGCGGTCGGGTACTCGGCGGTGACCACGGGATGATTGCGATGGTGCATGGTCAGGGTTGCGGAGGCCGACGCTTCCGAGAAAATGCCGAAAGCGAAGCTGCCGATGCTGCCGCCGGCGCCGCGGGTCCGCATGCCGAAGACGGGGCCGCGGGCCGCATCCTGCAACACCGCGGTAAAGCCATCGGCGGCCGAGGTCGAGAACTCGTCGGCGAGGATCATCAGGGGCCGACTGTAGACGACGCCGGCGGGCGTGCGGTCAAGGCTCGCGGTGCAGACGGGCAGCGGGCCGGTGCGGCCGCGCTGTTCCGAGTAGGCGGTCATCACCTCTTTGAGAACGGCCTCGAGCAGTTGCAGCACCCAGTCGTCGGCCTTCTGGCGGCGGGCGGCCTCGAGCGCCTCGGAGAACTGGTTGACGCGCGCGCGGCTGGCCCGGATCTCGCGGCCGATGCCGCGGAAGGGATACGGGATGAGCCTGCGCTGGATCTCCTCGTTATAGCAGGCATCGCCGCCGGGATTGCGCATGACATCGACGATCAGGCCGTCGCTGTTCTCCTCGAAGAATTCAATTTCGCCCTCGAACTGCCGCAGCGCCCGGGTCGTGCTGGCGGGAGTGAAAGAGGGGATGCGAATGTACGCAATGCGGAATTCCCCGGCAGTGTACAGCCCGGAAGAGAAGAAATCGCCGGTTCTGCCGAGCCGCCTCTCGAAGCCGTCAGGAAGGCGCCAGACGGGCGCGAGCGAACCGACGCCGAGCGCCTCGGATTCCGACCACTCCGGGACCTCGTCGCGCCACAGATCGGCGAGCGGGCGCATATAGTCCGGGGGCCCCATGTCCGCGCTGGTCCGCCTCGGGGCGGCTTTGGGCGAAGGTACGCGGCCGGCTTCGGTCAGCGGCACGCCGTTTCTCACCCAGGGGATGCGGTAGGTTTCGAGCCCGCCGCTCTGCCGGCGGATCTCGACCAGGGCCTCATCGCCGATCATCTCGTGCGCCCGCCGAATCCACGACTGGCTGCGGATGGTGAGGCGCTCGGCAGCCCTGCGGCGGGCGCTGCGGGGGTTCGCGCCGTAGGAATATTTCTCGAGCAGGTTTAACCACTCTCCGACCGGCCGGGAATCGATCGACACCAGCTCGTCACCGATCTCGAAGGGGTAGTCCGCGGTCGAAAGGCGCGAACGGCTGATGCCGTCGATGATAAGTTTGCCATCGTAAATATCGGCGGTGAAGCCGAGTGTGGCCGAGAAAGTGGACGGAAGCCTGAAGGTCGAGTGAGCATCGTTCAGGCCGGCGACATAGGCGGCGCAGATTTCGTAGAAATCGAGATCGTCTTTGGCCAGGCGGACGCGCTCGAGCCAGGGCTTCAGATCGAGCAGGTCAAAGCCGAAAACCTGCTTCTTCCATTCGTACGGCGCGTAATTGCGCGAATACATGGCCGCCAGCGCCTGAAAATCGAAAAGGCGCTGCTCGCTTGTCATCTGCGCGGCCAGCGGCGCGGCGAGTGCGGCGAGCGCGAGTGCGGTGTGAAACGTGCGCTTCATGGCTGCTCTCCTCACCGGGCCTTCTCGATCTCGGCCAGAATGGCCGAAGTGAACGCTTCGACGTAGGGCCGCCCGCGCGACATGAGGTTCTCGCGCGTCATCGCATCGAGCGGGATTTCGGGATGAACGCCGACGTTCTCGATGTACGCGGTGGTAGGGTATTCAGCGGTGGCCACGGGCTCCCGGCGGGTTCCGAGCGTGACCGAGTATGTGGTGCGGCCTTCGCTGAAAAAGCCCGCGGGACCGCCGAAGATGACGCCGCCGGCGCCATCTGTGCGAATTCCGACCAGGGGGCCTCGCCTGGCATCCTGCATGGCCGCCGCGAAGGCATCGCCCCAGGAGACGGTGAACTCGTCGACCAGCAGGATGAGCGGTTTTGTATACGCCATGATGTTGCCGCGGGCGCCGGCGGCTGGGTCCAGCTCGTTGCTGAGGCCGCAGATCGGGACGGGCCCCGTGCGCCCGCGGTTCTCGTGGTAAGCCTGACTGACCTGCTGCAGAATGGATTCGAGCGAGTCGATGATCCACTCCTCGGCATGGAACGAGCGGGCCTGGATGAGCGCGAACTCGAGTTCCTGAATAAAGGCGCGGTTGGGGCGAATCTCATCGCCGATCGAGCGGAACGGGTAGGGGATCAAGAGCTGCAGGGCCGCCTCGCCGTAGCAACTACCGCCCGGGTTGCGTGTGACGTCGACCACGAGCCCGTCGGTATTCCTTTCGAGATAGGCAATCTCGCTTGCCAGCTCGCGGCCGGCGGTGATCGGGTTGAAGGGACTGAAGTGAGGGATACGCAGGAAGCCGATGCGCTTGTCCTCCGCCTCGTAGATGCCCGAATAGTGAAACTCGGAGGGAAGCCGACCGAGCCGCCGCACGAACGAGGACGGAAGCGAGAACCACGGCGTACGCGCTCCCCACCCATTGATACGGCCTTTCTCCGGCGCTCTTCTGGTTTGCAGCGCGCTCAGCAGGCGCAGATATTCGGGCTGCTCGCTTGCGGCGCTGCGCACCGGCCCCGCCTTGGGGGTTGGAATCGGGCCGGCGGCGACGAGGGGCAGGCCGCGTTTCATCCACGGGATCGAGTAGGTCGCGGTCTCGCCGGACTCCAGGCGAACGACCAGGGTGAGGCGGTCGCCGATCTCATGGGCGCGGGGGAGCTCGCGTTGCGGCCGGAAAAACAGGAAGCTGGCGGCCAGGCGCCCGGTCCCGCGCGGGTTGGCCATGGTCACGTAGCGGGAGAATTCGCGCATCCACTCCGCGGGCGGCCTGCCGTCGAGCAGCAGGACCTCGTCTCCGATCTGCAAGGGGTAATCCGTTTCGGGCAAATCGGTCCTATCGATGGAATCGATCAGAACCTTGCCGTCATAAAGATCGGCCGTGAGACCGACCGAGGCCAGGAAGTTCGAGGGGAGTGAGTATGAGGAATGCGTATCGCGCAGGCTCGCAACGTATTCCGAAGCGATCTCGTAGAACTCGAGATCGCCGCGGGAGCGGCGGACGCGCTCGATCCAGGGCCCGATGTCGTACAGATCGAAGTGGAACAGCTCGCGTTTCCATTCATAAGGCGCATAGAACTTGGCATATGCGGAGGCGAGGTACTCAAAATCGAGAATTTTCTGCTCGGCAGTGAGCTGCCCGAGACAGACTCCGCTGGCGAGCCACACGCCGAGCGCGGCAATTCGCAAAAAATGCATGAGGGATTCCTGTGTTGATAGCGTATCGCATGGCGGCCGGGCGGGCGCAGAGTGGGAATAGTTGTCAGTTTTTTGTCGTGGAAGGCGGTCCCGGCGCGGATGACGCCGTTGGTTGCGGGCGGGCGCGTGCGGCGAGGGGCCGCTAGT
>JACOTZ010000064.1 GCA_016178155.1 Acidobacteriota bacterium | reverse complement strand
GGAGCGCGGCATCGAGTACGCGAGGAGAGTGCTCGGGATCGGAGTGCGGTGGCAAGCGACAGGCCGTCAGTAAGCCCGGGACGAACCAGCCATCGATGCCCGGCATTTTGCCACTCCTCGTCGCTAGGCGCGGTACAAGTGCCGCGGGCTGGAGCGGCGACGGCGACAGGTGCAGCTCTATCGCTCAGCCGCACGTGACCGCTGGGGGTGACGCTGGCAGAGGGTCCGAGAGACGCCGCGGCACGGCTCCGTGTTGCAGGCTGGATCGCGCCTTCGCTGGAGCGCACTGGAGGCGAGCGAGGACGAGATGCGCACACTGCCGGCGCGCTTTCCCGATCGCGTTCCATCGCGGCGATTTGATGCCGAGCGATGTGTCACGGCGGCGCTGCGGCCGGCGGGCATCGAAATCCCACGCGAGCCAGGCTCCCGCCGGCGATTGCTGCGGCCCCCGAAGTGGACAGCGCCGAGCGGTCCCTCACGCGCTGGTAGGATGACGTACGTCAGCAGCGAACCGCCGGACGGACGCACATCGGCATTGCTCATGCGGTAGCGCGGTGGTGCTGGCCGCGGCCGAGAGAGCGCCGGCGAGAAATGCTAAGCGGAGGAGGGATTCAACTTGGTGACAATCACCACCGCGCCACGGCTTGCGGACCGGCGGGCCGCCTACAACAGACCTAGACTGTTCGTGCTCAGCGTATTGGCGCTCGTGACCGCTGGCGTGGGCTTTGCTATCCGCAGCAGTATCGCGGGAGACTTGCAGGCGCAGCTCTTCGATCCCATCGACAAGCTGCGCTCGGCGCAGATGTTGGGGTCGGTGCTGGGCGTGGCCTTTCTCGGCTTTGCGTTCACAATCGCGATCGGCAGCCCGCTGCTCGATGCGATCGGCATGGGCCGCTTATTAATGCTGTCGAGCCTCTGTTTCGTCGCAGGGACGTCGATCGTGATCTTCGCGGGCCGCCTGGCGGGTGGTCCGGCAGCGTATCGCGTGATCTGGGTGGGGATGCTGGTCACCGGCATCGGCTGGGGTCTGGTGGAGACGGTGATCAATCCTCTGACGGCGGCGCTTTATCCGGACGATAAGACGCACAAGCTGAATGTCCTGCATGCCTGGTGGCCGGGCGGAATCATTATCGGCGGTGTGCTGGCGTTGGCGGCGGGGCAGTTCGGCCTGGGATGGGAATGGAAGCTCGGGCTGGTGTTGATTCCGGCGGCGGCGTTCGGCACTCTGTGCCTGGGAACCAGGTTCCCGCCCACCGAACGCGCCGCGGCTGGCGTAAGCACGCGCCAGATGTGGGGCGAAGTCCTGCGGCCATTTTTTCTGCTCTGGTTCGGCGCCATGTTCCTGACCGCCGCATCGGAGCTGGCGCCGGGACAGTGGGTCGATATGGCATTGAGCCGGACGGTCGGCATCCGGGGGATCTGGCTGCTGATCTATGTCAGCGGACTGATGTTCACGATGCGGCACTTTGCCGGACCACTCGCGCACAAGCTGTCGCCGGTGGGGCTGCTCTGGGTGTCCTGCGCGCTGGCCTCTTCCGGGTTATTGTTGCTGAGCATTGCGAATTCGCCGCTGACCGGTCTGCTGGCAGCCACGGTTTGGGGCACGGGCGTTTGCTATCTGTGGCCGACGATGCTGGCGGCTGCCTCGGAGCGCTTTCCGCGCGGCGGCGCGCTGCTGATGGGACTGATGGGCACGGCCGGGACGCTGTCCATCTATTTTGTGCTGCCTGCGATGGGCGGCATCTTCGATCAGGCGAAGATCGCCGCCGCCGGTGGCGAGGCCGCGTTTCGGGCGCTTTCCGGCGACGCGCTGAACCGCGTGCTGGTAGTCGCGGCACGCACGTCATTCCTTTACATCGCGGTACTGCCTGCGATCCTGCTGATCGTGTTCGGCGGCATCTGGCTTTACGACCGCGCGCGCGGCGGCTACAGGCCGGAGAAAATCTGAATCCTGCCATGGCGCGGCGAGCGCCATACCTGAAGGCATCGTTGGCGAACTCGCGGACGAGACGGCGGCGCATCCGGATGTTCGATGGCGGCCACGCAGCCGTGCGCGCGTCACCGCCCTTCCGCCACCAGCGCGCGTCCACGTCAGGCAAGCAAATCCGGAATAGCCTTTCCTTTGCCGTCCTTGGTGACGTAGAACGGGCGCTTTTCCACAACGTAAGCCGTATCAGGCGGGATTCCAAGCACGGTGTAGATGGTCGCGTGCAGGTCCTCGATCGAGACAGGGTTCTCGACGATCCGGCAGGGGCGCTCGTCCGCCGTCTTGCCGTATAGGAAGCCTTTCTTAATCCCACCGCCGAACAGGAGCACGCTCGAGGCTTCGGTGAAGTGCCGGTGCATGCCGTAGTGCTTCAGCTCGGTCATGACGTCCGGCTGGGTCTTCGCGACCTGGTCCGGCACCGGCTTATTGGGCTTGCCTTCGGTGATCATGTCGCGGCCGAACTCGCTCGCGAGCACAATGAGGGTGCGGGCGAGCAAGCCTCGCTCCTCGAGGTCGCGGACGAGCCGCGCAACGGGCCGATCGATGGCGCGCTTCATATCCCGGGCGCGCGTGTGCCCGTTCTCGTGGGTATCCCAGTAGCGGAACGGAATGTATTCGGTGGTGACCTCGATGAAGCGCGCGCCCGCCTCCACGAGCCGCCTCGCCAGCAGGCAGCCGAGGCCGAAACGGCCGGTATTGTATTCCTCGAAGCTCTCTTTCGGCTCCAGTGAAAGATCGAATGCCTTGGCCGCCGGAGAGGTCAACAAGCGGTGCGCGTTCTCAACCGCGCGCAGCAGCGATTCCTGCTGGTGGCGGCTGCCATCGCGCATTACGGGGCTGTTCTCGACCAGTGCGCGATAGCGGCCATAACGCTCCTTGAACCGTTCCGGCGAGATGTGCTCGGGCGGGCGGACGGCGGCGGCGGCATCGCGGGGATCGGGGATGAAGAACGGCCCGTATTCGGAGCCGAGGAACCCGGCGGTGTGGAACGCCTTCACGGCATCGCTCTCGGCGCCAATGTCGAGGTTCTGGCCGATGTCGATAAAAGGCGGCACGTCGGGGTTGCGGGGACCGAGCGTGCGGGCGATGAAGGCTCCCAGGTGAGGCACAGCGAGAGATTGCGGGGGCGCGTATCCCGTATGCCAGTGGTACTGATGGCGCGAGTGCAGGATGTGGCCGAGATCGCCGACCCGGTGCGACCGGATCAGCGCCGTGCGATCCATGAGACGAGCGATATTCTCGAGACCCTGCGACAGCTTGATGGGATCGACCACCGTGTCGATCTGAGGGAAAGTGCTCAAGACCCGCTTGCATTCGACGCCCGATGCAAAAGGCGTAAACGCCTTGGGATCGAAGGTTTCGGTCTGCGCCATGCCGCCGGCCATCCAGAGCAGGATCATGGCGTCGGCGCGCGGCTCGGGCTTGCCGCCGGCAGACGCCTGAAGAGGCGGCTCGGGCGCGGCGAGCGTCGCCAGAGAGGCGGCGAGAAAATCGCGGCGGTTCAGATCCACCGTATCCTCCTCTCAGAAAACTCTGCGCCTGCCGGCCGAAGGGCGGCGACGCTGACTCGAGTTTGCCGCGCGGTCCGTCCGGGGTCCATCCGCGGAACCGCGCAACCGCGGTTCGCCTCTGACACCAGTATGGAGCAGTGCGCGCCGGTCACCATATGTATTGAAACTCCGGCAGGAGGAACACGCTCCAGAGCAGATCCTCCAAGCCCTGGGCGTTGACGCGCGGCGACAGGTATCCACGCGCGACGCGGCGCTCTTCCACCGAGGCATCGCGGCCGAGCGCGTGATGCCAGATGCGCGTGATGAGTGTATCCGGCGTGAAGCGCTCAGGCTCAAAGCCGACCGGCGGCTCGCCCGCGACAGCCATCATCTGGGCGCGGTCCGGCGCCTGCGCGAACACAAAGAAGCGAATGCGCGGATTGATATCGCTCTTGAGAACCGTGCGATCGACGCCCGCGAGCGTGCGCAGCCTGGTGAAGCCCCGGCCGGCGATGTCATAGACGAGCTCGGAGGGCACCGGTGCAATGATGGCGGCCCGCTGCCGGTCATTGCGCAACTGGATGCTGCCGGAGCGGGCCGGCCCGCGCGGGGTCAGGTCGGAGAGCTTGACCGCGGCGCCAGGTCCCTCAAGAATGGCGTCCATCCAGCCGGCGACGACGCGCCCGCGGTCGTAGGAGTCGTAATCTTCGATAAGCAGGCGAAGCTCGTGCGCGCCGGTTATGTCGATATCAATGATGATCCTGTGCGCATTCACGACGCCGCTGTCGAACAATGGCGCGGGCGCCGCCGGCATTTCGCCGAGCATGCGGCGTGCGCCGCGGGAAATCCGCGCGGCCAAGGTTGTCCCGTTTACGAGCTCGAGCAGTTGCAGCGTGATCGGATCGTTGGTGCGTTGGGTAACGGCCATGTCGCGCATTGGCCGGCCCAGAGCCCGGGTCAGCGGCGATGCCTTGAACTGCCACTCGCGCGCGTAGAGGCCCGGCTCGGCGCGGATCGAGCCGAGCACGCCCCACTCGCCCGTGACGGCGGAAACGGTATCGGCGAACTGCTCGGCCGTGAGGCGCCGCGCCCGCGGACCGCGAAAGATGTACGCCTTTTCTTCCACCGGGTCAGCGGGAAGCTGGTAGGCGCGCGACGTCATGATGCGCCTGAGCAGGTGGTGGATGTCATAGCCGTTCTCGGCGAAGTCCCAGGCGAGCCAATCGAGGAGATCGGAGTCCCAGGACTCGGCATCCATGTCATCGATCGGCTCGACGAGGCCGCGGCCGAGTAGCCGCTGCCAAATGCGGTTTACGAACGTGCGCGCGAAGCGACCGTTTCCCCGCTGCGTAAACAGGTAGGCTGCCGCGCGCCGCTTCGCTGCAAGGGTCGCGTCCGTATGAACCCCGCCGAGCTCCGGGTAGAGGAACTTCGCGACGGCCGTTTCGCCTGTCCGGGCATCGCAGCGGGCAATCTCCAATGGAGCTTCAGAGAAAAAACTCGCGAGCCCGTAAGCATCCTTGAGCTTCCAATGACTGATAAAACTGTCGTGGCAGGAGTTGCACTTCAGGTTCACGCCCAGGAAGACCTGCGCGCTATTTTGCGCCGCCTGCATCACCGGCACCTGGCTGGCGCTGACATCGCCACGCCAGTTGACGCCGCGAATGAATCCCTCGGACTCGGGCCCCGGGTCGAGAAGCTCGCGCGTCATCCGGTCATACGGCATGTTTGACTTGAGCGCTTTGAGCAGCCACGAGCTAATCGACTTGCGGTCGCCGATATAAGTGACGCCTTGGTCGTTGTGGAGCAGATCATTCCAAAAGCTGATCCAGTGCTCGGCGTAGGCGGTTCGGCCGGCGAGCAGCTCGTCGATGAGCCGGACGCGGTCGGGGGCCTTCAAGAAGGCCGTGCGCTGCGCGGGTGTGGGAGGCAGACCCCAGAGGTCGAAAAAGGCGCGGCGAAGGAACGTTTCATCATTGACGGCGGCGGCCGGCGCGATTCCCCGCTCGCGCGAGTACGCCGCGAGGAAACGCTCGAGCGGCCGGCCCGGCCCGGCGGCAACCTCCGGCCGCCGTGGCGCCAGCGGCGGAGTCCAGCGCGCGATACTCCGGCCGGGAGCCCCCGGCTTTGCACCCTGATCGATCCAGGCGCGCACGATGCCGATCTCCTCGGGTGTGAGCGGAGCGGCGCCCATAGGCATCCGGGGCAGTTTGAGCCCGGTAATACGTCTGAGGAGCAGGCTATCCTTGCTTGATCCGGGCACCACGCCGGCTCCGGACACGCCACCGCTTGCGACTTCGATCGCGGTATTCAAGCGGAGTCCGCCCTGCGCTTTCTCGCCGCTGTGGCAGCTCGCACATCGTGCGGCGAAGATCGGGCGGACGTCGCGGGCGAAATCGACGGGGCGGCCGGCGAGCTGCGCAAGGCTGATCTGGGCGACTGCCGCCATCACGCACACGGCAAGCAGGGCCACACGGAACATCTTTCTATTGTGCGACAAGGCTAGAACAGGATGAACCGGCCAACAAGCAGCCACTGCGACGCGCTTGAATCTGCCGCGGGTGTCCGAGTATAGGCTGTGCGGGTTGCGACGAGCGATGGTAGCGAACGGTCTCGCTTAGGGGTTCAGAAGAGGGCGCAGATTGTCGCACACCCACCTGCCACCTACAACGATGTACTATGCGGCAGCAAAGAAATTACTTAAGCCTTGCGGAAACGTGGTACCAGAGTCGACAATCTATAAAGGGGCTGCCAAGAAGCCTGACGGGAACCATGCAGCCGGCTGATAGCTTCGAACTCGCTATTGCTACGCTTCGGGTGCTGACAGAAGTGACCTGGTATGCTCTGCTTGCCTGGTTGTGCCGTGGATTCCCGGACCTCTAAACAACCGCTTTCATGACAATCTGGTGACTCCGCTGGATGCCTCGCTACCAAAAAGGTGGCGAGCCTCTGCCGTGGTGCGTGCTCAGAGCAGGCCCGTAAGTAATTGACGGTCGTAGTACTTCCGTTCCATACGGTATATCCTCTACGCGGGGCGAAACTGTTATACTCTTTAGGTGTTTGTAGCTGAATGGAAGGACCATGGGGAGGGTGAAGTACCTTTGTGTCTTAGGCGGTTTGCTTGCCGGAGTGAGTTGGCTGCCGGGACCGATCCGGGCCTCTGAACAAGAAGAAAAGCTTGTTGCCGAAGCGGCGCGGGGAATCAACTGCGGTTTCAGCGCGGACCCTGACGCGTTTCTCTCCGCACAGGCGCGTGCGCTGCGTGAGGCGTTCGAGCGCAGCGGCAAGTGGGGGGAGGCGCGCTCTGCCTCCTCGCGCGCAACTGTAGATGCGCGAGAGATTCCGCGCCATAACTTCATCGACGACGAGATTTTCAATCGCCTCGCGGACCAGGGTGTGCCCTCGGCGCCGCTCTCCACCGACGAGGAGTTTGTTCGCCGCATCTACCTTGACCTGACCGGCCGTATCCCCACCGCCAAAGAAATTCGCGATTTCATCGCCGATGGCAGCGGCGGCAAGCGCGATGAGCTGATTGATCGCTTGCTCGAGTCGCCTGAGTTCGTCGACAAGTGGGCGATGTGGTGGGGCGACCTGCTGCAAAACGGCGCCGGCAATCTATCGACTTCGAGCATTCCGCCGCGCGTGAACGGGCGCAACGCGTTTCACAACTTTATAAAGGCTTCGGTCGCGTCCGACAAACCCATCTCCGACTTCGTCTGGGAGCTGATCGGTTTCTCCGGAAACAACTACTCGGAGGAGACCGGCATGGTGAATTTTCTGCTGCGCGGAACGGCGGCCATGGGCCCGCGACAGGACACGCTGGACATGCAGATGGTCAAGTCCGTCACGGCATTCCTGGGCATGGCCCAATACGACTGCATCGCGTGTCACAACGGGCGCGGTCATCTGGACCAGTTCAGCTTGTGGGGCAAGTCGGCGATACGGACGGACGCGTGGCGCATGGCGGCATTTTTCGCGCGCACGCAATTGCAGCGGCCGAATCAGCGCGACGGCAGCGGCTCGCTGCAGTACAAGGACCCTCTCTACGACAGCACGCTGGTGGTCGATAC
>JACOTZ010000063.1 GCA_016178155.1 Acidobacteriota bacterium | reverse complement strand
GGAGCTTAGGTGCGGAATTTTAAGTGGGAAAGTAGCTAGGAACTTCCGGCGTCATCTCTTCCACGTCGCGCTGCCGTCTGAGAGCAGCTATGGGAGAGGCGCGCTGAGCAGCGCCCACGCGATACAGTGACGGTATGCCTCGTAAGGCAAGCGTGGTCATCGAGAAGGACGAGCACGGCTTCTATGCCTGGTGCCCGGAGTTGAAAGGTTGTCAGTCACAGGGGAGCAGTCTGGAAGAGGCACTGGCAAACATCAAGGAAGCCATCGAGTTGTACCTGGAGACTCTGCCGGCCGACGAGCGCGATGTCCTCCTCAGCCGTGAAATTCTGACGGCCACCGTCCAGGTGAATGCCTAGCCGAGGTTCGTCACCACCACTCCCCGACGGTCGTGGCTCAGAACGCTTCCGCTGATTTGACGGCACTTGCTGAGCCGCGCGCGTCAGCAAGCGGTTCGACGTCCTGTCGGTGACGAACTTCGGCTGGAGCTCCGCGGTGGACCGTCGCCGGCGCGGAGCGCGCCTTGCTGACCGCCCGCTTCGCCCTTCTCCGATCCAAAGGCAGCCACCGAATCTACGAACCTGGCCACACCGCGATGCCCGCAGCTGAGATCCGTCAGGGGATGTGAGCCGCGCGGCATCTCTCATTCTGACGCTTCCATCGAACTTTCGCTGCCGATCACAGGTCGGTTTCGAACCCTTTCCTCCACGGCCGTAGGCGCACCCGCAAAACCGAGTCACCAACCGCGAATAAATATTTTTCTACCCCTAAACCTCTGACCCACAGCAGCTTACCCGCAAAAACCGAAACCATTTTCAGGTAATTCCGCACACCGCCACCGCTACCCTGAAGCCAGAATGCAGCTCGACTGGACCAACTCCCCCACCCCGGCCCCCGCCCGCCACCGGCGACCCCGTCCGCTTCACCCGCGAGCGCCTCGGCTTCCATCCCGACCCCCAACAGGCGCTCGTCCACGCCTCCTCCGCCCCCGCGTCATGCTCAATTGCGCCCGCCACTGGGGCAAGTCCACCATCACCTCCATCAACGCCGTCCGCCACGCCGTCGCCAGCCCCGGCCTCCGCCAGTCCGCCGAGTTCGTCCATAAAGCCGCCGCCCACCTCGCCCGCCTCGGCGTCCCCCGCCGCGGCGACGGCCATAACCGCATCTCCCTCCTCCTCCCCAACCGCTCCCGCATCATCAGCCTCCCCGGCCTCGCCGGCGCCGCCCGCGCCCACCCCGGCCTCTACCGCACCCTCCGCCCTTCCTCGCCGTCGACGGCGGCGGCCTCTGGCTCATCTTCACCCCCGCCGGCCGCCGCGGCTTCTTCTGGGACCTGGCGCCGCTCCGCCCCGCCACCGATTGCCCGCGCATCCCGGCCTGCTTCCTCGACGAGAAGCGCGCCGAAATGGGCCAAGTATGGTCCGCCCAGGAATATCCGTGTGACTTCGCCAACCGCGAAGGCTGCGTCTTCGATCGCGAATTGATCGAGGCCGCCCTCGACCCTGACCTGGAACCGCTCTTCTAGGCAGACTGGCAGTTGTTAGCTGCCCGCAAAAAACAAAAAAGGAAATTTATGTCATTCTCGAAATCTGATATTGCCCGCGCCAACGGCGCCAAATCCCGCGGTCCGGTCACCCCGGAAGGCAAGGCACGCTCCGCCATGAACGCACTCCGCCACGGCCTCACCGCCAATGCCCTCCTGCTCCCCCACGAAAACCGCGAACATTTCGAGCTGCTCAGTGACGAGTATTACGCCCGCTTCGATCCCGCCGACGAATTCGAAGCCGACCTCGTCGACCAGCTCCTCGCCCACCGCTGGGGCATGCTCCGCGTCGACACCGCCCAGGGCGAGTTGTTCGCCCGCGAGGTCGAGGAGCGCCCCCAAGCCGAGGCCTCCGTCCACATCAATGCCGCGTTCTTGAACCCCTACCGGGACAAAACCCTCGCTCTCTATCTCCGCTACCGCTCCCACTATTGCCACGCCTACGAACGCACTCTGCGCCAGCTCGAGCGCATGCAGTCCGCGCGCCGCAAACTCGAGTCCGAAGCGGCCGCTGCCGACCTCTCCCGGCCCACCGCCCCAACCCCCAAACGCACCACTCCGCCTCCGCCCCCCGCCCGCGAACGAAACGAACCCACCGACCCGGCGCCGCCGCCCTCGCTCATCCCCGCCCCGGCCGCCAATCCGCCCAATACCGATGCCCAAAACCCCATCAAGTAACCAATGCCCGCGCCCCACCAGGCCCGAGGTGTCCCCTGTCCCAGCTCCCGCCCCCATCCAACCGCCCCCAAATTCTCGTACCCGATTTGTGCCCAACCAAACCCCAGGAGAATCGTGCTACGATCTTGAGATTCGTAGCACCCGACGCGCATGTTGACCGACCTCATTGCCGGCCTCCTCTCAATCTGCCAGGCCGCGCCCGGCCCCTGCGCCCCGCAGCTTCCCCCGGTCCACACCTCGATCGTGATCACCGCGTCGCCGCTCCAGCCCGACATCGACCGCCGCAACGCCGAAATCTTCACCCGCACCCTGTTCTCCCGCGACGACCAGATCTTCCACGTGCTCGACGCCGGCATCGACGCCGGCCAGCACGAGGGCGGCGGCAAGTCGATCGAAATCCGCCGCTTCGGTTTCAACCTCGACCATACGCCCGAGTTCGTCCAGGACGTCAGCATCGTCAATGGCCCCTTCAGCGCCGAGTACGGCGACTTCAGCGGACTGGGCGTCGTCCACATCCGCCTGCGCGAGTCGCTCGCCGACAACCTGACCCTGCGGCTCCAGAGCGGCAGCCCGCCGTGAAGATTACAAGCCGCATTCCGCGCCGCGCGGGAATGCGCAAGTTCGCAGCGATGGGTCTACGCCGGAATTTTTAGCGTTTGGCCTGGAAAAATTTTGTTCGGGTCCTTCAACTGGTCTCGGTTGGCTTCGAAGATCTTGTTGTATTGCTGCGGATCGCCGTACACATCCGCGCTGATCTTCGAGAGCGTGTCGCCGGGCTTGACTGTGTAGGACCGGGCCGGCTCGCGCCTTGGAGTCTCCTCGCCGGCCGCACCCCCCGTCACGGTGATGTCGGCGGTCAGGTCCGCATAGCTGGGGTCCACGAGCTTGATCTGGTCCCAGATGCGGTTCTTGACTTCTTCTGACGGCGCCGCCGCACGGATCAGCAGCTTGCCATTCTCGACGTGTACGTTCTGCAGCCGAACCGTCCCCTGCTGCTGGATAAAATTCAATACCGGCTGATATTTGCGTTTGAGTTCGTCAAGCTTCTGCACTTGCGCCATGATATCCTCCTCCTCTCTCCTAAACCCCGGGACTCGCCGCGGCCGCCCTGCGCTGGCGCGCGGAAGGCCGCGGCGCGCCTGGGCATTTGACTGTCTTCACACCGTCGTCGTTCGTCCTCTCACCGCGAACCGGTACAACACCAGCAGCAGGATTGCGCCTAGCAGCGCCATGAAGAGACCGGCGGACTCTCCTGGCCCGTATAAGCCCAGGGCGCGGCCGATCCAGCCGCCAAGAAGTGCGCCGGCGATGCCGAGAAGAATGGTGATGATGAAGCCGCCCGGGTCTCTACCCGGCATGAGCAGCTTTGCAATCACACCCACGACCAATCCAAATACAATCCATCCGAGAATCCCAAACATATGAACCTCGTTTCGCGATCAGCCGCCCGAGTGGTGCGTCGTCATCGCTCGGCCGGCATTGGTTTGTCTATTGTGAAGATCCTGTATCGCGGTGAACTGTTGCCGCCTCACGGTAGCAACCCGGACCCGCTCTCGCGCCGCGCGCCCCACCGCAATCCGGGGCGATTCCTCAGCTTTTGCGCTACTTTCCCGTTCGCGGCGTGGCGCCGGCGCGGCGTCCACCGGCGGCGCGGCCGGCCTGACTGGCATTGCGATGTGGAAACAGAGTCGCTAGCATCGAAGGTGGGAGGGTTTACCATGTCTGCAACGCGTACTCTCGTCAGGGAAGTCACGCAGGAGAACCGGGAAGATCATCCTGTAGTGCGCCACCTGCAGCGCCAGGTCGCCAACGCTTTCGTTCTCTATGCCAATTACAAGCACTATCATTGGCAGACCTTCGGCCCGCTGTTCCGGGATCTGCATCTCCTGTTCGACCAGTTCGCCAAGGAGGTACTCGGCACCATCGATGAAATGGCCGAGCGCATCCGCATGATCGGTCCGGACATCGAAAACGTGCAGTTGAAGCAGATGCAGGAGGCGGCCGCCGTCCACTCCGCGGTGGCCGGCCAGTCGGTCCGCGAGATGATCGAAGAGGCCGACGCAAACTCCATCGTTGTCATCAAAGACATGCGCGAAGGCGCGAGGATCGCCGATGAAAACAACGATCCTGGAACCGTGGACTTATTCTCGAAAACCGTTCAAATTCACGAAAAACAGGAGTGGTTTTTACGGGAAGTGCTGAAGAAAAAAGAGGGTTTGGTCTCCTAGGCAAGCGGCTGCCCCGCGCGACCCGTTAGCCGCGCCGGGACAGCTTCCGCCGCCGGCAGGGCCGCTAGGGCCGCTTGCGGCGGCGAGCGGTCGCCGCAACCGCCAGCAGCCCCAGCCCGACAAACAGGTAGGTGGCCGGCTCGGGGATAGGCTCGTCGCTCGGCAGCGCCGCGCCGCCGATTCGGATCTGCCGCACATCCGTCAGATCCACGCCCGAGATCGAAATCTGGCCAATGGAGTGGACGGCGTCCGTGGTGATCGTGAAGAAGTTCTCGCCGCCCGCGGTAACCTCGAAATCGCCGCCCTCGGTCGCACCGAGATTATTGAGAACGGAAATAGTCACCGTCCCGCTGCTCGCTGCGTTCAGGTTGAAGATTGCGGTTTCGAAGAAACTCGCGTCAGCCCGCTCGATCATGAGCAGGCTGAAGGGGTTGACCAACGCTTCGATGCGGGCTTGGCCGGCCGATGGCGTCACCAGGGTTTCGTCCGAGGTGAAGTTGAAAACGACACCGGATTGATTGGTCTGACCGGTGACCGTCAAGCCCTCAGAGATCAGACCGCTCGAATTGAACAGAATATTCTCGTCAGCTTGCGGAACGTTCCCGCTCTGAATAACAACTGTAGCCTGGGCTACACCTGCAAGCATGACCAGCGCCGCGACGCCTGCCATGCGGGTGACTGTGCTCATAACCTCCTCCGAAACGGTTAGAGAACCTATCGAACACGCATTTGGGGGACAGAAGACCCCGCTCAATTATGGGGGTGCCGTAAGGTTTTGTCAACGAGACATATCAGGTATTTATCTGATACACCCCTAGGGGGAAACCCTTAGACCGAAGTTCTGACTCTGAATAAGTGGAAGGTTGTTTGTTTTGATGGGCCAAGCGGTTTTGACCCTTCATCTATGTAGGCATGTAATTGTCTGTTTGTACACTTGACAGCCTGCATTAAGCGCGGTATGCTGTAAGCATGTACGTGGCCACCGTGCCCAACCGCAGCTCCCCGCCCGCCATCCTGCTGCGCGAATCCTACCGCGAAAATGGCAAGGTCAAGACCCGCACCCTCGCCA
>JACOTZ010000399.1 GCA_016178155.1 Acidobacteriota bacterium | reverse complement strand
TCATGAGCCGTCGGAGCCCTCAAGAGGGTAGGTCTGCACTACATCGCGTTTTGAAACACCGCGATTGCAAGCGTGGAACTTACGCCCCTCTGGACACCAAAAATCGCTGGATTAGACGGTTCCGTGACGAACTTGGGCTAACGCCCGCCATCGATGCCGAGGGCCTTCATCTTGCGATAGAGATTGCTGCGTTCGAGGCCCAGCAGCTCGGCCGTGCGGCTGACGTTGCCCTGGGTCTCCTCCAGCTTCTTGAGAATATACTCCCGTTCCGCCGCCTCGCGGACCTCCTGCAGACTGCTGAAGCGGTCCATCGGCTTCTCGAAGAGCGCGCGACGGCTCGGATTCAGCGGAATGTGGCGCACGTCGATACGCACCTGCGGATTCATGATTACGATGCGCTCCATCAGGTTGCGCAGCTCACGAACATTCCCCGGCCACAGGTACTCCTGCAGCAGCCGATAGGCTTCGGCCGTCAGCTCCTTGGGCTTGCGGGCGTAGGCGCTGGTGAATTCGTTCAGGAAATGGTCGGCGAGCAGGGGAATATCCTCGACGCGCTCGCGCAGCGGAGGCACATAGAAAGGGATGACATTGAGCCGGTAAAACAGGTCCTCGCGGAAGTTGCCGCGGCCGATCTCGTCTTCGAGGTGCTTGTTCGTGGCGGCCACCACGCGCACGTCCACCTGCACCGACTCGTGCGCGCCCACCGGCTCGAAGCGCTGCTCTTCGAGGGCGCGCAGGACCTTGGCCTGTGTCTTGAGGCTCATGTCTCCCACCTCGTCGAGGAACAGCGTGCCGCTGTCGGCCTTTTTGAACTTGCCGGCCTTGTCTTCGGTGGCGCCCGTGAAGCTGCCCTTGCGGTGGCCGAACAGCTCGCTTTCGATCAGCTCCTCGGGAATGGCCGCGCAGTTGACTTCGACGAAGGGGTCGGAGGCGCGCGCGCTGCTCTCGTGGATGGCGTGCGCCACCAGCTCCTTGCCGGTGCCGCTCTCGCCGTAGATCAGGACGCGGCCGTTGGTGGCCGCCATGAGCGCGAGCTGTTGGCGCAGGGCCTTCATGGGCACGCTCTCGCCGATGATGCGCGTCCGGCCCTGTGCTTCCTTGAGCCGCTCGACCTCGGCTTCGAGACGCCGCTGCTGGTGGGCATTTTTCACCAGCACGATGACCTTTTCGATGGTCAGAGGCTTCTCGAGGAAGTCGAAAGCGCCGAGCTTGGTGGCCTTGACCGCGGTCTCGATGGTGCCGTGACCGGAGACCATGACGACGGTGGGCCGCTCGGGGTGTGGCAGCTCCTGGATGTGCGCCAGCGTCTCCATTCCATCCATGCGCGGCAGCCAGACATCGAGGATGACGACGTCGTAGGTGCGCTCGGCGAGACGGGCCAGGCAGGCCTCGCCGCTCTCCACGGCGCCGACCTCGAAGCCCTCGTCCTGGAGGATCCCGCAGAGCGACGTCCGGATGCCGGGCTCATCGTCGACCACGAGCACGCGGGCGGGTCTCATGGGAATGCCTCGGGCGCGGTCAGAGGCGGCGGCTGACGACGGGCCGGCGGCCGAACCAGTGAGCGCGGATGCGCAAGGGCGCGGAGAGCTGTCATGCCCGGGCCTCCGCCACGCGCGCGTCCGCTTCCGCCGGCGCCGGGGCGTTCAACTCGATGAGGAACCGCGCCCCCTGCGGCTGGTTGTCTTCTACGCGAATGGTGGCGCCGTGATCGGAAAGGATGTGATTGACGATGGCGAGCCCGAGACCCGTACCACGGCCTTTGGTAGAGAAGTACGGCAGGAACAGTTTCTCCTTATCCTCGGCGGAGATGCCGCAGCCGGTATCGGCGATCACCAGTTCCACGCTCTCCGGCGTGGGGGCGCTGGTTGCGATCTCCAGACGCTTGAGCGGCGATTCCTGCATGGCCTCGGCCGCGTTGTCCACCAGGTTCACTACCAGCCGTTTGAACTGCTCGCGGTCGATATTGACCTGGGGCAGGCCGGGCGCAAGATGCTTGTGCACTTCAATCGCCTGCAGCCGGCCGCCGAATATGCCAAGCGCGCTCTCGACCACTTCGTTGAGGTCGGAAGGCGCGGGCCGCGCGGCGGGGAAGCGCGCGAACTGCGAGAAGGCGTCCACCAGCGATTTCAGCGACTGCACCTCGCCGGCGATGATGGCGCTGCACTCGCGCAGAATCCGGTCAGTCTCGCGCGACTCGCCGCGGCGGTCGAGCTGGCGAGCAATGCGCTCGGCGCTGAGCGAGATCGGCGTCAGCGGGTTCTTGATCTCATGGGCGATCCGGCGCGCCACCTCGTTCCAGGCAGCGGCCTTCTGCGCATGCAGCAGGTCGCTCATGTCCTCGAGCACGACCACGAAGCCGAAGGTGACCTTGTCGTCGAGGGCCGCGACGGTGAGCGAGATCGGCATCGACTTGCGCTCCGTCCGTAGCTCGAACTGGCTAGCCGCGACTCCCATGCGCCGCGCCCGGTTCATGAGGTAGCGCAATTCCCGGATGTCGTCGCGGGTGAAGAGATCCTCGAGACGCGAGGCGGCTTCCACCTTGGCGGCCGAGAAGAAGCCTTTGAGCGCGCGGTTGACGCGCAGGATGCGGCCGTCGGAGGCGAGCGAGATCACACCGGTGGGGATGCTCTCGAGAATAGCCTCCATGAAGCGCCGGCGGTTTTCGAGCTCGCGGCTGTTGGTTTCGAGGTCCGCGGTCATCTGGTTGAACGAACGCACCAGGGTCGCGAGTTCGTCCATGGCGGCGGTGTCGACCCGGTGGGCGAGATTGCCGCGCCGGACCTGCTCGGCCGCCCCGAGCAGCGCCGAGATCGGCCCGCTGATCTGCTTGGCCAGAAACAGCGCCACCCAGACCGCAAAGAACAGGATGAACAAAGTGATCAGGACGAGGAGCTGCAGGTAGTTGGCGCGCGTGGTTTTCTTGTCGACGGCGAGTTGGTCATACTTACGGATCTCGCGGTCGATTTCGTCCTGCGTGCGGGAGACGTCGAGCGACATCCGTGACTTGAGAATGACCTCGCCGCCCTCGAGCGGGTGCTCCACGGCGATGAGTTTCCCCGCCTCCTCTTCGCGGGCCGACTCGCAGAGCATCGTCGTGCCGCCGGGCGTGCGCAGCAGCAGCTCCTCGATGCGGTGCTCGCGGCAGAGGCTCTCAAAGGGCGCGCGCTCGGCGGCGCCGAACCCGGCGGTCCCGGCAAGCTGCCGCACGCTCGGGAGCGAGGCGATCCAACGCGCCTGCGCGCGCGCCTTGTCCTGGTGCTCGCGGTCGATGGCGCGGCTGATCTTGACGAACTCGATCTTGATGTTCTCCGCCGGCCGCGTGAACCACTTCTCCAGGTTGCGATTCAAAACGTAGATGCTGAACAGCACCAGGAAGAAGACGGGCACGCAGCTCAGCGCCAGCGCGCCGAGCACGAGCTTGCTCCGGATGCGCGAGCCCTCGCGGTTGCTGTGCCGCTCGACGTACAGCTTGACGAAGTTCCTCGCCAGCATGAAGCCGAGGGTGACCGTCAGCAGGAAGATCAGCGTGGAGATCGCCCAGAGAACGTAGGTCTGCTGCGGGCTGCTGGGCCCGTAATCGCCAAAGCTGAACGAGCCCTGCCAAACCACCAGGGTGAACAGCACCGCCAGCAGCAGCACGCCGCAGCCATAGATGAGGCGCTTCCGCATTGCAAAACCTCTTAAATTATAGGGTGCGCCCGGACGCGCGGGTACGGGTGAACGCGGTAAGTGTTCTGTC
>JACOTZ010000446.1 GCA_016178155.1 Acidobacteriota bacterium | reverse complement strand
GTGGCGGCGCCGCTTGCCCACGGCACAGGAGACTCATCGTGGCGCCAAGCCGGCGCCATCGAACCCGATAAGTTCGATCTGTCCGGGTTCCCTGCCCGCCCCCGCGACTTCGAGGAACAACGGATCCTGGATGCGATTGAGAGCGCGCGCCTGCCCGGCGCCGCTTCTTCGACCAAAGCCTCGGCTCACGAGCGCCTTTCCCGCTGGTATGCTAACCGCGGCGATGAGGAGCGCGCGCAGGCAGAGGCAAAGCGTGCCCGTTTCTGGAGTGACCGGCTGCGCTGAGCGCTCAAGCCATTTGGTTCGAGTGGCAAACTGGGGGGGGCCGGACTGCGCCTTTTGCCCACAACCGCCGGTCAGAGGAAAACGTCAGGGCAAAATATCAAAGGCCGGAGGTCTGCACCCCCGGCCCCGATCTGTTTTGCTAGTGGTTTCTGGAACTAGCCCTGGTTCGCGGCATTCGTCATCACCGACGCGACCTTGCTGAAGATCGTGCTGATGCTGCTAGCCACGCCCGGCATAATGGCGCCCGCTGCGACGGCCACGAAACCCGCCATCAGAGCGTACTCGATGAGGTCCTGACCGCGAGTGTCTTTCCAGATTTTCAGAGTCCAAACCAGATTCTTGATTCTCGTCATTAGTCTCTCTCCCTGCAACTTGCGATTGCGACCGTTGCGTATAGTAAAGTATCACCTTCGCGGGTGATAGGTGAATCAGTTCAAGTCCCTAAAACCTTACAAAAAACCCCTAAACCGGAGCTTATGGGACTCATCGGGTGATGGGCTCAGTTCTAAGGTAAGTGAGAACCTATACGTTCGTATCGCTTGGAGTGAACAGAATCCCGGCGAACATCCCTACGGTCCAAGATGCACCACTCTCGGATGGTGTCTCATCAAGTATCTGATTTAAAAGGGTAATTCCGCAATTTTCAAAAGCGTTGCAGACCGGGTTCGACGAGCTCGCCGGTCATCGGCGCAGGCGTCTAACGTCTGCTCCTGGCCCGGAGGCCGGCCTGCCATCAGAAGGCGGGCGGGCGGCCGGGATCCATGCCCGGCTCGCCCATGACGACCTTCTCGTGATGTGCGGTGGTCTTGCCGATCTCGAGCAGAGATTTCACACGCACCATGTCGTCGTGCAGCGCTTTTCGGGGATCCTTGCCGAACAGCGAGGCGACGGCGTGCCCCAGGCCGCCCGCCGGGGGATTGTAAGAGATGCGCACGTCCACACGGGTACTGCCGTCGGGGTTGGGATCGAAGCGCACGATGCCCGAGTTCTCAATCCCGGATCCGCGCACGCTCTTCCAGGCCAGCACGCGGTTGGGAATCAACTCGGTGATTTCCGCGTCCCACTCGACCGTGGTCCCCGCGGGTCCCGAGGCAGTCCAACGCGAGCGGCGATTGCCGAGATCGCGGACATCTTTGAGGTGCGACATGATGCGCGGGAAGTTCTCGTATTGGGTCCAGAACTCGTAGACGCGCTCGATCGGAGCGTTGATATTGATGGTCTTGCGCACGTCCACGGCGCGCCGTCCGGCACCGACACCGGTGAGCCGCTTCAGTTCGAGGTTGCTTGCGCCGCGCGCCAGCAGCCCGAGTCCGGCGACGCCCAGGGCTGCTCCAAGCACGCCGCCCTGCCGTATGCCCCAGGCGGCCATGGCGCCGCCAGCCGTCCCGGCGACAAAGCGCGTGGCGGGCGCCCAATTCGTTTGCAGCACGTCGAGCTGAGGCTGTTTCGGTCCGGGAGGGCCGCCCTGCAGTCCCGGCACATCGCGGGCCTGCTTGTGCACCTCGAGCTGGTTGTCCACTTCGCAGACGCCGCGCACGGAGACCACGCCGTCGATCAGCCGATTCATTTCGCGCTGCAACACGGGACCACGGAGCGTCACTCTTCCGTCCTGAGCCGAGACCTCGATCGAGCCGGGGTGCGACACCAGGCGCCCGAGTTTAGTCCGAACGCGCGCCACCAGCACGTCGTCGTCGGGCTGTTGGCTGCGCAGCAGGCGCCGCGTGATCGAGCCGACTCCCTGGACTCGATGGGCGAAGTCGCGCCTCGTGGTATCGAGGGCGTCTCGCGAAACGTGGATGGCCCTCGCCACTTTGTCGCGCACGCCCGCACGACGCCGGCGGCCACGGTCGGGGTCAAGCAGATACATGAGCCCCGCGCCAAGGCCGATGCCACCGATCAGACTCCACTGCCTGTTCATCGATCATTCCTCCTGAGTCACGCGCTGAAAGAAACCTCCCCTCCCCGCCCCGCGCGCCGCCGCGGGGGCTCACGAGTCATTTCGGCGGGAGGTCCGTTCAGAACGTAGACTCCCTCGGCGCTGCGCGGCGTCGCAGGCCGGGCCGGTTTCACCGTTACCGTACCGGCGGGGCGAATCGATCGCGTGGCGGAAGGTGTGGGCTGCATCGCGCCCGGCTGCTCTCCTGCCGTGGGCCCGCGGCTCGCGAAGATCGTGATGCGGGTTACGCCAGTCTCGCGTGCCGCGTTTCTAACAGCCGCCGCCCCGAATGAACACTTCCGAGCCGCGCGCGCTAGCGACCGGTCCCCAGGATGGCGAGGGAGCGCGCCACTCGGGTCAAGATCTCGACGGCGCGATCGAGTTGGTCACGGGTGTGCGTCGCGGTGACGATGGCGCGAATGCGAGCCTTGCCTTCGGGCACGGTGGGGTAGCCGATGCCTACCGCGAAGACGCCCTGGTCAAACAGTGCGCGCGAGAATTCAAAGGCTTTTCTCGCTTCACCGACCATGATGGGCGTGATCGGCGTCGCGGTAGCGCCGAGGCTGAACCCCTGCGCGCGCAGCGCGTCCTGGAAGTGCCGAGTGTTCGCCCATAGCTCCCGCATGCGCTCGGGCTCCTGCTCGAGCACATCGAAGGCGGCCAGGCACGCCGCCGCGACCGCCGGCGGGTGCGAGGTGGAGAACAGAAAGGGCCGAGCGCGGTGGTAGAGAAAATCGATGAGGTCGCGCGAGCCGCAGACGTATCCCCCGAGCACCCCAACGGCCTTCGATAATGTCCCGACCTGAATCTGCACGCGGCCGTGCATACCGAAGTGATCGATGGTGCCGCGGCCCGCGCTCCCCAGCACGCCCGAAGCATGCGCGTCATCGACCATCATGATGGCCCCGTATTTCTCGGCGATCTCGACCAGCTCGGGAAGCCGGGCGACATCGCCGTCCATGGAGAAAACGCCGTCGCTGATGAGGAGCTTGCGCCCGGGCGCATCCCGGAGCGCGGCCAGTTTTTCCTCAGCGGCGGGCGGCTCGGCGTGCTTGAACACGTGGATCTTCGCCTTCGAGAGACGGCAGCCGTCAATGATGCTGGCGTGGTTGAGCTCGTCGGAGATGATGTGGTCCTCGGGGGTGAGAATCGCCGCGACCGTGCCCGCGTTGGCGGCGAATCCCGACTGGAACACCACGCAGGCCTCCACGTTTTTGAAGGCCGCGATGCGGCGCTCGAGTTCCAGGTGCAGGTCCATAGTGCCTGAGATGGTGCGCACAGCGCCGGTGCCGGCGCCGTAACGCCGTGCGGCATCCAGGGCGGCCTCCACGAGCCGCGGATGCGTGGTCAGACCGAGGTAATTGTTCGAGGCGAGGTTGATCACCTCGCGGCCGTCCACCCGCGAAACCGGCTGGCACGCGGATTCGAGCTCCCGCAGCCGCATATACGTTCCGGCATTGCGCCACGCCTGGAGCTGCTCGCCAAGGTAAGCAAGGGGATTGGTCATGGGAGTACCGACCTATTAGTGTAGTGGCAGCCGCGCGGTGCGATCCCCGTGTTGCAGCCGGGAGAGGTTTCTCCGACAATGTGTGCATGAGACCCGCCGGCTTGCTGATTCCGGTGATCGCCGCGGCGGCAGCGGCCGCGCCCGTCAGCTTCGAAGTACAGCGCGAGAGATCCACGATTGCGGTGCGTACAGACAAGACCGGACTGCTCAGCTTCGCCGCGGGCCACAAGCACGGCATCATCGCAACTCAGTTTTCGGCGCGCATCTGCGCCGACCCGGCGAACCTGGAGCAAGCCGCGGTCTCGATCGTGGTGCCCGTCTCAGCGCTGCGAATCGATTCGCCGGAAGCCAGACAGGCGGCGGGGCTTTCGCCCTCCGACGGTCCGAAGGCGAGCGACGTGCAGAAGATCCAGCCAAAGATGCTTGACCGGCTCGGCGCCGGCGAGCATCCTCAAATCCGGTTCGAGAGCAGCTCGGTGCGTCAAAGCGGCGCCGGCACGATCGTGCTGACGGGCCCGTTAACCGTGCGCGGCCGCAGTACACCGGTATCCGTGCCCGTGGCCGTGAAACAGGCGGGCGGCGTATACACGTTCAGTGGAAAGTTCCCGGTCAGGCAAACCGTCTTCGGAATCACGCCGGAATCGATCGCCGGGGTTGTGAAAGTGGAAGACCCCGTCACGGTTTTTTTCAGCCTGGCAGCGCGTCCTACCACGGCTGCCTGCAAGTGATGCAAATCTCGCGTTTGTCAGTGTGGGGGGAAAAGCGGGCTTTACGCCCGGCTCGCGCATCCCTCGGGCCGCAAGCAACGTTACTCTGATTTATGCAAGTAAATACCAGCCAAGCCGGCCTTTGTGCCTGCGCTGAAATCACGCAAGCGACCGCGAGTACCCCGGAGCGGTAAATTCGAACCGTGAAGATAACCGTCGTCAAAACAACCGTCACCAACGCCCAGATGCGCAACTGGGTCTTTGTCAAGGTGGAAACAGACACGCCCGGTCTGGTCGGCTGGGGAGAAGCATCGCTCGAGTGGAAGACGCGCGCCGTGGTGGGCGCCGTGGAGGACCTCACGCCTTTCATCCTCGGCGAGGACCCCACGCGAATCGAATCCATCTACCAGAAACTCTACCGCCAGCCCTTTTTCCGGCCCGGCATCATCGGCCAGTCCGCCATCTCGGGGATCGAGCAGGCCTGCTGGGACATCGCCGGAAAGACTCTTGGCGTCCCCGTGTACAAGCTGTTGGGCGGCATGGTTCGCGAGAAGGTCCGGATGTACACGCACCTGGGCGGCGGCGAGATGAAGTCGGTCTATACGAGCTTCGACGCGGGTCCCCTCGTCGACCTCGCGCGTCAGGTCGTGGAGCGTGGATACTCGGCGGTGAAGGTCGTGTTCGTACCCTATTCCGAGCCGCTGATGGGCTTGCCTGCGTTGCGAAAGCTCGTGGAGCTCACCGGCAAACTCCGCGACGCCATCGGCGAGCACGTCGATCTTATGATTGATTTCCACGGCAGAACCTATCCGGCCGTGGCCATCGAATACATCAACGCCATCGCCGAGTTCCACCCGTATTTCTGCGAGGAGCCCGTGCCGCCGGAAAATGTCGATGCCCTGGCGGAGGTTCGCCGCGCGGTTCGCGTCCCGATCGCTACCGGCGAGCGGCTCGTAACCCGCCACCAGTTTCGGGAGATTTTCGAGAAACAGGCCGCCCACGTCATCCAGCCCGATCTCTGCCATTGCGGCGGTCTGCTCGAAGCGAAGAAGATCGCGGCCATGGCCGAGGCCTATTACATGGGCGTCGCCCCTCACAACCCGCTGGGACCGGTCGCAAATGCCGCGGCACTCCACTTTGCGCTGACAACACCAAATTTTCTCATCCAAGAAGATATGTTGACGGACGTGCCGTGGCGCTGGGAGGTGGTGGAAAGCTCTCTGCGCACCGAAAACGGCTACTGGCTGCCGACCGAGAAGCCCGGTTTAGGGATTGAGGTCAACGAAGCGGCGGCGGCCCGGCGCCCATTCGTGCAGGAACCGCTTCAATCGCTGGTGTACAGTCCGGACGGCGCGGTATTGGACTGGTAGAGCTGGCCTCCGCATATTTTCATGTCGGCCCGGCGGTCTTCAACCGCTCAGTTCCACCCGGTCCATGGCGAGGAACTCCTGCACGTGCGGGTGGTCCGACTTTTCCATCTCCTGCACCGGACCGAAGTAGATCACTTTGCCGTCGAACAGGAAGACAACCCTGTCGGCGACCTTGCGCATGAGGTCGAGATCATGGGTGACCACGACCGCGGTCAGCCGGAGCTGGTGCTTCAGCCGCAACATGAGATTGCCGAGATGGTCGGACATAATCGGGTCGACCATCGTGGTCGGCTCGTCGTAGAGGATGCACTCGGGCTCGGCCGCGAGGGCGCGCGCGATGGCGACGGCCCGGCGGTACCCCGTCGAGAGATCCGAGGGGTAGCTATCGCGGTATTCGAGCAGATCCACCATGCCCAGCAGCCCGTTGACGATCTCGTCCTTGTTCGAGGCGTTGTAGTCCTCCCGGAGCTCGAGGGAAAACAGGATGTTCTCGCCTACGTTCAGCGAATCGAAGAGCGCGCCGCTCTGGAACACCATGGTCACTTTCTTGCGTACCTGGCGGAGCTCGGGTTCACTGAAGTCGGTGATATCGCGGTGCCCCACGATGATCCGGCCGCGGTCGGGCTTGAGGAATCCCATGATGTGCGCGAGGGTCACCGATTTTCCCACGCCGCTGCGGCCGATAATGGCAACCGTCTCGCCCGGAGCGACGTGAAAGCTGCAGTCGACTAAAACGGGGTGGTCAAACGTCTTGTATACGTGACGGAATTCGATGTAGTGGGGGTACTGCTCAGTCCCGGCCATGCTTGAGATAAGACGTCCACTGCTCGGGAGTGTTCACATTGCGCAGCGCCTCCGGGTGCGGCGGCTCGAAGCGGCCGGTCTCGAGGCGCGCCAGCACGTCGTGGACCGCAAACCGGCCTTCGGCGACGGCGGCTTCGAAGGCCGCCAGCGCCCGGCGGTGATACACGGCGCAAAGCGGATGCAGCCGGCCCTCGGGCGTCGCGGGCACGATCGCGTCGGCATTCGCCCGGCGGGCGCAGTCGAGCAGGGCTGCAAACAGGTGGCGCGATACAGCCGGCAGGTCGCAGGCGACCACCAGGTTCCAATCCTGCTGCGAATGGGCGAGGGCGGTCGCGATGGCAGCGGCCGGGCCCAGCCCGGGCCAGCGGTCCGGTATGCAGGCGAGACCCATGGCGCCATAGCGCCGCGGGTCGCCCACCAGCGTGACCGGGCTCGCCACCGCAGCCAGCTCGGCGGCGATGGCATCGAGCACCCGGACGCCGCCGCGCTTGAGCAGCGCCTTATCGGTGCCCATGCGCCGGCTGCGGCCGCCGACAAGAATATAAGCGCTCGCGCCGCGCACGGTTCCATCCGCCCCGGCGCTCTCCCGCACGGCGATCGCGTTTCCACTGGCGCCCGCCATGTCAGAATGGTAACACTCGGCGCCGGCGGCGCCGGCAGTGATTTCGTAAACCAGAGTTCCGGCTCTGGTTCATCGACCTGATCGCTCGCGACTTGCCAGCCTCGCCCCGCGTAGCGTCATTCTTGCAAATCTCGAAAATGCCTTGATCCGGCGGCATTCTGCCATTATAATT
>JACOTZ010000445.1 GCA_016178155.1 Acidobacteriota bacterium | reverse complement strand
TGGCGGAGAGCCGCAAGCCATCGCCGGCTTGAGCCCCAACGGATCCGATGGGTTCTCAGTGCATCCCGACGGACGCCGTATCGCGTTCGTCGCAGGCGAGCAGAAAGACGAAGTCTGGGTGATGGAGAATTTTCTGCCGAAGCCGATGACTCGTTAGCCCACCTCACAGTTCCTTCGCGGCCGCGAGTGGGGCAGCTTCGCTGCTGAAGCCGCCGCAGTCCGCGCCGATCCCCGGCTCGCGTAAACACTCCTCCGCTTCCCCTACGACATGACGTTTTCCGCACCGGACACTTGGCCGCTGAGCGGATCTGCGACGACGTCTGGACTTGGGTTGCGCTCGACGCGGATACGAAACTCGTTTACTCCTGGCTGGTGGGGCAGGCGCGATGCCGGCTGCGCAACAGACCTCATTCAGGATTTGGCGGATCGCCTTGCCAGTCGCGTGCAGCTTACGAGCGACGGTCACAAGGTGTGCCTGAACGCAGTTATCGACGCCTTTGCGGATGACATCGACCATGCCCAATTGGTGAAGCTCTACGGCCAGGAATCTGCTGGGCAGAAACACTACAGCCCCGCGCAGGGCATCGGCGTCCGAACCGAATCCGCCCTCGGCAATCCCGATCCGAAGCACATCAGCACGAGCTGCGTGGAGCGCCAGAACCTCACGATGCGTATGTCTACGCGTCGGTTCACCCGGCTGATTAATGCCTTCTCCACCAAGGTCAAAAACCACGCCGCAGCTATCTCGCTCCACTACATGCACTACAACTTCTGTCGGATTCATCAAACCCTGCGGGTCACTCCTGCGATGGCGGCGGGCATTTCGGGTCATGTCTCGTCGGTAGCGAAACTTATAGCGCTTCTGGGTCAATAAAGAACGCCTCTGAGCAGGAATTATGAAACTCGCCGTGGCAGCTCTGTTTCTACTGAGGAGTCTTGTGGCGGCACAACTTTTTGCTGGCGGTACACACCTCGGGCGACGCGGACAACATTCGACATGAGGCCCGCGCGCGCCGGATTATCGTTTCGGTACGGAGATGGCGCGCTCGCTTTCCTGGAGTCCAACGGAAAGAAAACCGGCGAGACCACGTGCTCGTGGTCAGACGTTTTGCCGTTCGCGATTCTCTTCCTGGTCCTGAGCTTAGGCGCAGCATCGCTACTTACGAGGCCGCGTAGGCTCACCGCCCCCACGCCGTAAACACGGACCAGGCTTTCGCGCTGATGATTGACAGAAGATCGCGCCTTCGGCGGGATGATGTCGCTGGTCCCCCTACAACCGGCAAAACCTCAGAACACTGCGTTTTCTGATGACCGACAACACTAGGCGGCCGTCTCAACCCTCAACTGCGGTTCGGATACCCTCAATCATCCCTCTAATCTCTTGGCTCCCGTAATTTTCACGGCAGCTTCGTCTGCACTCTCAGCGCGATTCGGTTGTGCCGTAGCTGCCACTACGCCGATCCACCGCCAACTCAGTCTAAGCGCCGGCGCAGATGCCAAAAACACAACTGCGGCTGCTAACGCCAGTATCACAACCGGCCCCTTCATCGCCGTCACCGACAGCCGATCAGCTACAAGGCCAAGATCCGCGTACCAAGAGATCAGCCGCCCTGGCGTCGCCTTTCCATAGGGAAACCCGCTATAAAGCGGGATCAATTTAACCCAGTAAGTAGCGCCCAGAACATATGCCGATAGCATAACGATCCAAATCGCGGTCACCCGATGGAGTCGGTTGCGGGTCAGCCCACCAAAGAGCACTGTAGAAATGACTGGAATAATTGGTTGAACGTACCAAGGAGACGGTGAGATGGCCTTTCCGTCACTATACCAGAAAGTTACGACCGCCGAATAGGCGAGCGCCACGCCATATGTCATACAGCCGCACAGCAACAATCGCTCGCTAGTTCCCAATCGGCCGCGTGAGATCCGATACGCACAGAACGTGCCGGCGGCACAATAGCCCGCCAATACCAGCATCAGTGTCGAATACGAGAACGTGCTGAGAGAATTGTTTCCGGTCCACAGAGCACCCAAGAGAAGCTCGCGACCTGAGCGAATCCAGGGCAGTTGTACCCCAGACACAGTAAGCGCAAAAAGCGGGGCTCCGCCCATCGTTTCCTGCATCCCGGTCACATTATGGTAAAGGAGAACATTGCGTGTGTACCAAGGGCCTGCGAGTGCTAAGAGAACGACGCAGAATGTCAGCAGCGCTCTCAGTGACACTCGGCGCTGGAGCGACAAAATGACCAAAACTCCGAACGTGTAAGGAACTAAAGCGATGAAATAGGATTTTGTGAGCAAGCCCAATCCCAGAGTTGCTCCAAGTGACATAATAGTTGTGTAACTTGGACTCTTCCACGCCGCAATCACCCGCTCGAATAGAAACACCATCAGCGGCACGGCAAGCCAGTCGTTCGCAATATGGGCGGTAGTGGCGTAGAACATTTGGGAAGAGAGGACAACAAAGACCGCAGTGTGACCAACAACTGCTGGTAAAAGCAGCCGGTTGACGAGCAGATAAAGGGCACCAACTGTGCTAAGTGACGATAATACTGCGCATATTATTCGCAAGTACCAGACAGGCGACGGAAGGCGGGAGTGCTTTAACAAAGCATCTACTGGCGCTAATAATGCGTATGCCAATGGTGCTTGGTGCGCTTCGTAGTTGGCTGCGCAGGTGCCGTCCAATCCGTCAGAAACAAACGTGTTCAATTCAAGTCTACGACGAGTCCTCTCCTCAGGCATCATTTGAAAATGGATGTCGAACGTTGTCACCCATGGGAGGTTTTGCTTGACGACATGACTTTGTGGTGCGATTTGGAGGGAATGACAGATTTCCTGGGACAGGTGTGACTTTTGGAATCGTGGTAACGTGCGGTGTTCTGATAACTGTTGCACATAACCATAGTGAAAGGGCTCGTCGAATCCTTCCCATAGCGGCAGGAGCGACACATACAGGAGTGAGTTCAGACATCCATAGATAATGAAGGGCACGAGCCGCTTCATGCAGAAATATCAGTATACCGCTACACGTGCGCGTGCGGCTTTCGGCGTCAGATGAGTAGCGGTAGGCGATCAAGGAAGTGACTGCGCAATCCGGCGGGATATTCGAACTGGAGATTGCGTTCGGGCTGACACTGGTGGAAATCTGCCTGTGATTGACGCGGAGCGAATAGCCCATGTGATGGAGCAGGCGAGCCGATCCAGGCACCCTCGCCGGTCAGACCCGTACGTTTTCGGCTGGCCAACTCTCCTGTTCGGTTATATTGCTCCCCCAACCATATTTCTGACCTGCTTTCGTCCCGTGAGCGAACCCAGCGGTTCACAGGTGTAAAGCTCGCACGGCTGCGGCGGGAGCCAGCGTTCTGCGATCACGAAGCGTAGCCACCTCGAGGCTCCACGCAAATGCTCGCAGCGAACCGGTCCGGCCGTAACACCAGCGTAATTCGGCTGGCTGATTCAAACCACTACCCACTGCTCGGGTTGCGGCGGCTTAGTACATTGCTTCTCAGATACGGTCGCCTATTCTCCACGGGTTGCGGCTCAGTGTGGAGCGTCGTTCCGAGCCGCAACGGTTAAGGAGCGGCCGAATTTCTCAAATGACGTGCTTAGCCTGGTGCGTTTTTTATCCCGGGACAGCGCCGCCATACGCTACGAACCCGAATTGAAGCAGCTCGGCGAATCGCTGATTTAGCTTTCCAAACGCCCAAGCGCATCCGGCAAAAATCCCCTGCTTCGCCACCTCCTCCATCCTCCGCCTGTCAGTTTCGAAGCAGCCCGCCATTCCGTTCACTATCGGCCAGAATTTATTTTTTCGGCCTTTTCAGCAACTTACAGGCATGCCTCTGGTAATTCTGCACGCCCCGCCCGGCAAAATAGAGCCGGTTGAAGGACCCGCGGAAGCCGGCCCGAACCGAAAACCAACATCCAAGGAAGGCCACTATGACCAGCATTTCTCAGATTAATGCCAACCGCCGCAACGCGCGCAAAAGCACCGGCCCCAACACCGCCCCCGGCAAGGAGCGCATCCGTGACAACGCCCTCAGGCACGGCTTGTGCTCCGAGCGCATCGTCCTCCCGTTCGAGGACGGAGAAGCCTATCACCTGCTCCGCGCTGATCTCATCGCCGAGCACCAGCCCGCCGGCCCCACCGAGATGCTCCTGGTGGACGAGCTCGCCCAGGCCTTCTGGCGCTGGCAGCGCGCCCGCTGCCACGAGACTTCCCTGCTCGGCAGCCGCGTGCGCAATCTCAAGATCCGCTGCAAGCTCGACGACACCCCCGGCGGCCGCCACCAGGACATCGACCACTACGAGGGCCTCGCCATCGACTTCGCCCAGGACCCGCGCAGCTACGAGACTCTGCGGCGCTACGAGTCCGGCATCCGCATCACCCTCATGCAGTGCCTCGACCGCATCGAGCGCCTCAAGCGCCTGCGCCGGCCCGCCGCCGGACTGAGCGTTCCCGAACTCCCGCCCCGCGACCCCGCCGACTTCATCGAGATCCCCACCGCGGGCTCGGCCGCTGCCTCCGCCTCGCAGAACGCTGCCGCGGCCCCGGCCGTCTCCTGCGCCCCACTCGCCGGCGCTCCCGAGCCACCGGCCGGAATCAGCCCTGCGCCCGAGCTTCCCGCGCCGCCGGCGTCCTCCGCGCCCCCTCCTGAAGCCGCTCAACTACCTGAAAATGCGCCCGGTTATGGCCAAATTGGCTTTGTTTCGCACCCGGCAGGCCGGCCCACCCTCCTGAATCCTTCCGAGGACGCCCCGGCTTCGATTCTCATTCCACAGCCGCCGCCCGCAAACGCGGCAAAGTAGAGGTCCACCATGCCCCGCCCCTTTCGTCGTCTCAGCATCGAACAGTTCGCCCGCGAGCTCGAAGAGTACCCCTTCGGCGCCCGCCGCATCAGCGCCGTCCACATGCACCACACGTTTCATCCGGACCACTCCGAGTGGCGCGGCGAGCGCTCCATCGAAGCCATGTGGCGTTTCCATACCGCCGTCCGCAAGTGGAGCGACATCGCCCAGCACGTCACCATCGACCCGCAAGGCTCTATCTGGACCGGCCGCCCCTGGATCTCGGTGCCCGCCAGCGCCGCCGGCCACAACGGTACCGCCGCCGCGCACCCGTTCATGTTCGAAATGATCGGCAACTTCGATATCGGTCACGACCGCCTCGCCGGCCCCCAGCTTCATGCCGCCATCGAGGTCGTTGCCCTCGTGCAGGAACGGTTCCAGCTCCCGCCTGAATCTCTGCGGTTCCACAACCAGATGTCGTCGAAAACCTGCCCCGGATCGTCGCTCAGCTACGAGGAAATCCTCGCCCAGGTGCGCGGCCGCCGCGCCTCGCTCCCGGATCGGCCCGAGCGCGCGGCCGCGTCCGTTCCGCATACGCCCTCCGCCCGGTCCGCGCTCTGCGTCGGCATCAACACCTACCCGGACGCGCCGCTCGAGGACGCTGTCGCCGACGCCCTGCTCTGGAGCCGCGCCCTCCAGCGCCTGGGCTTCCAAACCACCATCGTCACCAATTGCGACGCCACTCGCGCCAATCTCGTCCGCGCCCTGGAACAGCTCATCACCGGCGCACGCCCGGGCGATGTCCTGGTTTTTCAATACGCCGGCCACGGCACGACCGTCCGCGATCTCGATGGCGATGAGCTCGACGGCTATGACGAAGTCATCTGCCCATACGACTACGCCACTGGCGCGCTGCTCATCGACGATGACATTGCGCGCATCTTTCGCGCGCTGCCGGACGGCGTCAATCTCACCTGCTTCATCGACTGCTGCCACTCCGGCACCATCACGCGCTTCGCCGCCGGGCCACCGACCGCCTCCAACGGTTTCCGCCGTGCCCGCTTCATTCGCGCCACAGCCGGGCTCGAGCGGGCTCACGCCGAATTCCGCCGCACGCTCGGCGCGCTCTCCCGTGAAGCGCCCGCGCCAATGCGCGAGGTCCTGTTCGCCGCCTGCCGTCCCGAGGAGGTCGCCTATGAGAACGGCGGGCACGGCGAGTTCAGCCGCCGCGGCGTCGCCTTGCTCGAGGCCGGCATCGCCGGCGTCACCAATGCCGAGTTCCAGCGCCGCGTGACCGTCGCCTTCGGTCCCCGGCCGCTGCAGCATCCCTCTCTCGACTGCGCCCCGGCGGCCCGTTCCCGCCGCCTGCTCGAACCCCATGCCGGCTGACTTTACCATCAGCCCGCGCGCCCTGCGCGCCTGGGACTCGCCTCCCTTCGCTCCCGTAGCGGGCGCGCCGCTCTGGCGCCCGCTCCGGGTCTACGCGCTCGATCCCGCACGCTCGCGCCATGACGGTGCGGTCGCCACCGTCCGCGTTCCCTACGAGCCGCTCGCCCCCGGTCCCGCGGGCTCGATCTGCGCGGTTCAGGGAGAACTGCGCGCGGATCTTGACTCTCCCGCCGCGCTCCTCGAGTGCGGCTTTCCCGCTTCTGCCTCCGACCCGCGTTTCCGCGCGCAGATGGTCTACGCCCTCTGCTGCGCGCTCTACGGCACCTTCGCCCGAGCGCTCGGCCGCGACCTTACCTGGAGCTTTCCCGGCAGGCTGAGCATCCGTCCCCACGTCCCCGATCGCGACGATGCCTGGTACGATGCCCAGCGCGGCGAGATCTGTTTCGGCGCTTACCGCGCCGCCCGCTCGGCCGGCGTTAACCTGCCCGGCGGCATCACCTTCACCTGCCTGTCGCACGACATCGTCGTGCACGAGTGCACCCACGCCCTGCTCGACGGCCTGCGCTCGCACCTGCTGCTCTCCACCGGCCCCGACGTTGCCGCCTTTCACGAAGCCTTTGCCGCGATCACCGCCGGCCTGCAGCGGCTGCAATATCCGGAAGTCGTGTACAGCCTGGTCGAAGCTTCCGCGGGTCGTCTCTCGACTCCGCTTCTGACGGCCGCGGCCGGCCAGTTCCGCGACACCACCACACGCCGCGCCGTGTCGGCCGTGCGCCGGCGCGCCGCTCTCCTGGTTGCCGCCGTGCTCGAAGCCTTCGTCAGCGTCTACCGCCGCAAAACCGCGGCTCTGCTGGCGCTCGCTCCTGCCCCGCGTGCCGCCGGCCTGCTGACCGAGGCCGCCTGCAAACTCGCCGCCCGGTTCCAGCGCGTGTGCATCGCGGCTATCGATTACTGCCCGCCCGTCGACATCGAGTTCGGCGAGTATCTGCGCGCGCTCATTACCGCCGACTACAACCTGGTGCGCGAAGATCGCCTTGGCTTTCGCGAGGCGCTCATCGCCGCGTTCGCCCGCCGCCATATCTACCCGCGCTGGGTGCCCGACCTCGGCGAGGACGCGCTGCTCTGGCAGCCGCCCGAAATCGAGATACCACCCGTCCACGAGCTGAGCTTCAGCGCGTTGCGCTTCGCCGGCGACCCCGCCCACGCCGCCGGTCCCGGCGAGCTCGAGCGCCAGGCGCGCGCGCTCGGCCGCGTCATCAGCGACGCGCGCTGCGCGCCCGTGTTTCGCCTCGCCCGCCCCGGCGGAGCCATCGAGCCCCCACGGATCCAGTCGATCCGTACCGCACGCCGAATCGGTCCCACGGGCGGCCTCGTCTTCGACCTGGTCGCCGAAGTCACCCAGGCCCGCCGGATTCCCGGCGAGCCGTCGCCCTTCTATGGCGGCGCCACCGTGATCCTAGGGCCCGCGGGCGAAGTCCGCTACCTCGTTTCCAAGAGCGTGACGAACCAGGAGCGGCTCAATCGCGAGCTCGCATTCCGGAGGACGGAGTGAGTGGAGTTGCCCGTCGGCGCGCCGTTACAAGACCGCTCGCAGCACCCAGATCGCCAGGAGCACGGGCAAGGAGACGAGAGCCGCGAGCGCAACCAGGAGCACCATCAGGAACCCCCAGTCTCGCCGCGTGTCTCTCGTCCCCTTGAGCGCCCCGCGGTACAGCTCGAGGTTGCGCACGTTCGCCTGCCAGGCGATATCGAAAAGATCACCCACGAACGGGATCGCGCCCAGCAGTGTATCGATCCCCACATTCGCCACCATGCGAAGCAGCGTAGCCTTGGGAATGCCCGCCTGGTGCGCGTGCAGAATGAGGAAGCTCGAGATCAGCCCGCCGGCGACATCGCCAAGACCGGGGATCAGCCCGAGCACCGCATCCAGGCCGATGCCAAACCGGCGGCCCAGCGGGATGGCGCGGTCCATCAGCCACGCGAGCTTATCGAAGAATTCTTCGCTCGCTTCGCGGTCCATCGCGCGGCGCCCGGCGTACGGCGCGTCAACTCGCGCGGCGGGTACCGTGCTTGAATTCGCGCGCGTCGGCGTCGTCTTGCGCATGAGGCTCGTGATCCTCCCGTTCCAGCTCGCGGCGTCCCGCTTCGGTCGCCGCTTTTGCCGTCCGGCACTCGTCCTCGTGCTCGCGCAGATCGTTCACGTGATTGAAATATCGCCCGCAGGCGTTGCACCGAAGTACCTTAGTGGACGATTCCATATCCCTCTCCCTGGAAATCGCGCCCCGCCGTGCGGTACCTGCGCGCTTCCATAGCGTTGGATGCCACTCAGGGGAGCCCGTTTCGGGTTTGAAACCTAAGACCCCATCGTGGCGTCCGGTCTTCATGCGACTCCTGATCCTGACGGCCGTACTCTCCCTCTGCGCCTCCGCCAAAGACCCCATCGTGGGCGCCTGGAAACTCGACCCCGAAAAGAGCCGCACCAGCGGCAAACTACCCGCCGGCTCCGTTGTCGCCCGTATCGAGCCAGACCCAAACTGCTTCCAGATCACCTATGAAGCGCTCGCCGCCGATGGCAAGCCGAGCCAGAGCGTGCAAAGATTCCTCATCGACGCCAGGGAACACCCCGACGCCGCCGGAAGCGCCGGCGAGACCATCACCTACGAGAGGCCCGACGACCGCACCATCGTCACCACCTTCAAGCGCGATGGCAAAATTGTAGGCACCCTCAAGCGCGTCGTCTCGGAAGACGGCAAGACCATGACCGTCAGCCGCTCGGGCATGAGCGCCGCGGGCGGAAAGTACGAAGACGTGCTCGTCTATCGGAAGCAGTAGTGCCAGGCGCGGGGCGGCTCCGCCCGGCTACTGCACCGGCGTGCCGTAGGGGATGACAGTCTTGACCCGCTCGGCCGTATCCACGCGAGAGATCTTCCAGTCCTTTCCGGCCCTCTCGAGGTACATGAGCTGGACCTCGTTGCGGTCCTGGTAGACATACTCGACCCGGACCCTGACCTCGCGGTCGGTCAGTGATGACGGCTCGTTGAGCGCGATGCCTTTGATCGCCGCGTTGCTCTCGCGCAGGTACTTGGCGAAGCCGTCCTCGGTCGTTTCCGCGATCGTCTGCCGCAGCGAGGCCTCCATCTGGCCCGTGTAGTAGCCCAGATACTTCGCCACGTTCCCCGCGCGCGCGGCGTCGAGCATCGCGTAGATCGCGTCCTGCGGCGTCGGATCCGTCTTCGGTTCCACCAGCGCGCGCGCCGGCTCCAGCTTGCCGCTGCGGAACAGAACCACGGCCAGCGCCCCGGCGAGCACGACCAGCGTGACAATCTGGACCTTGCGGTCGCGCCTCATTGTGCCTTGCGCACGATCGTGAGGTCGAGGTTGCCGTTCTTATCGACAATGAGCTTGCGGATCTTTGGCAGGACCTGCTCCATTGTCTCCGCGTAGAGGCGGCGGCCGTTCACCTGGCTCGCCTTCGCGTACTCGACCGCGACCTGCGTGAAGCGCGCCGCGTCGCCCTCGGCTTCGTTGATCTTGCGCTGCCGGTAAGCGTGCGACACCTCCAGCATCTGCTGCGCCTCACCGCGCGCCCGGGGCACGATCGTGTTGGCATAGCCGTGCGCCTCGTCGACGATGCGCGCCGAGTCGGCGCGGGCGCTCGCCACGTCGCGGAAGGCGTCGGCGGCCTCGGGCGGCGGCGCCGCCGATTCGATGTTGACGCTCGCCAGCAACACGCCCGAGCGGTAGTCGTTCAACAGCTTCTGCGCCGCCGCGCGCACCTCTTCCTGGATCGCCGCCTTCTCGGTCGTGAGCACCGCGTCCACGCCGCGCAGCGCAAGCCGCCGCGCCAGCTCGGATTCGACCAGGTCCTGGACGACGCGCGTGACGTTCTCCGACTGGAACAGGTAGTCGGCCGGCACCCCGACCGAGTACTGCACGACCACGCGCATGTGGAACAGGTTCTGATCGCCCGTGAGGAACTGCGAAATCAGCGGCTCGCTGCGGCCGGTGACGCCGTCGCCGACCGCGCCGCCGATCACGAGCCGCTGGAGCTGCTGCACCTTCAACTTCGTCACCCGCTCGAGCGGCCACGGCAGCGCGAGGTGGATGCCCGGCATGACCCGCGGCTCGACCACGCGCCCAAACCGCGTCACCACCGCCTGCTGGTCGGCGCGAACAATATAGAGGCCCGAGAGGAGCCAGACAACGGCGACGCCGATCATGACACGCCGGCGTTGCGTGGCGCCGGCTTCCGGACCGGCCAGGCGGCGTTCCGGCTCGAACAGCGCTGTACCGGGTGCACTCACTGGGCCGCGGCCTCCCCGCGCATCATGATCTTCAGCAGCTCGGAGTCCGAGCTGAGGATCGCCGTGGTCTTGTCGTCGAGGATGCGCTTATAGGACTCCAGCGTGCGCAGCAGCTTGTAGAATTTCGGGTTGCGCGTGTAGGCCTGGCTATAGGTGCGGGTGGCTTCGGCGTCGCCTTCGCCCTTGATCTTCTCCGCCTCCTTGTAGGCCGCCGACAGGATCTCTTCCTTCTGGCGGTCGGCGTCGGCGCGGATGCGCAGCGCCTGCTCCTCGCCCTCGGCGCGGTACTGGCGCGCGATCCGTTCGCGCTCGGCCCGCATGCGGGCATAGACGCTCTGCTTGTTCTGCTCGGGCAGGTTGAGGCGCTTGATCCGCACATCGACCACCCCGATGCCGAAGCGCGCGAGCGCGGCGCGGTCGGTGCTCTGTGCCAGCCGGTCGAACAGCGCCCCCACCTGCACCGCCTCGGCCGTGGTCGAGAGGATGGCGTCGAGATCGTGCGTGCCGAGCGCCGCCGAGATGCCCGACCACACGATATCGTGCAGCCGCATCTCGGCCGCCACCGGATCGCCGACCGTCTCGACGAACCGCTGCGGATCCTGAATGCGCCAGGCGACGAAGCTCTCGATCACGAGATTCTTCTTGTCGCGCGTCAGGAACTCGCTCGGCCGCGGGTTATAAATCCGCAGCCGCCGGTCAAAATACGTCGTGTTCTGGAAGAACCATTTCACGTGCAGGCCGGCGTCGGTGACCGTGTACAGCGGCCTGCCGAACTGCGTCACCAGCACGAACTCGGTTTCCCGGACGGAAAAAAATGTCAACCATAAGAACAGCACCGCCGCGGCCGCCGCGGCGAAGGGGTAATAACGCTTGTACTTCTCCATTACTCAGGCTCCTGTGGCGGTACGATCCGCCGGGGCTCGATCGCCGCGGGCGTCACCTGCGGCGAAAGCTCGACGCCGTCGTCCACCAGCACCAGATGACGCCGGCCCTTGCCGGCATCGATGATCATCTTCTTCCTGCCCGCGAGCACCTGCTCCATCGTCTCCAGGTAGAGCCGCGTTTCAGTCGTGCCCGGCGCCAGCTTGTAGGCAGACTCGAACTGCGTGAAGCGGCTGGCGTCGCCGTGCGCGCGGTTCTTGCGGCCCTCGCTGTAGCCCTTGGAGGTCGCGACCCGCGCCTTGGCATTGCCGCGCGCGAGCGCCACCTGCTCGTTGCGGTAACCCTCGGCTTCGTTGATCAGCCGGTTCTTCTCCTCGAATGCGCCGGAGACGTCCCGGAAGGCATCCACCACCTCGACCGAGGGATGCACGTCGAGCAGCCGCACGCCGAGCACCTCGACTCCCGCCTGGTAGCGGTCGAGCCGCTGCTGCACGGCCGCGCGCACCCGCTCCTCGATCGCCCGCCGGCCCGTGGTGAGCGCATCGTCGAGGGCCGTCGTCGTGGCCACGCTCTGCAGCCCCGACTCGGCGGCCACCCGCACTGTCGCCTCACCGTCGATCTGCCGGAACAGGAAGTCGTCGGGCCGCGCGATGCGGTAGTGAATGACCGCATTCGTCTCCACCATGTTCTGATCGCCGGTCAGCACCAGCGATTCCTCAGGCTTCTTCTGGAACCGGCCCGAGCGGTGCTGCACGTTCCACTCGTAAGCCGCCGGCTCCGTCCCCCCGGCCACGCCCGAGCGGAAGCCGATCTCGACCACCCGCACCTTGCGCGCCTGAATGAGAGTCAACTTGTCGATCGGCCAGGGCAGCTTGTAGTGCAGACCGGGCATGCGCAGCGGCATCAGCTTTCTCCCGAAGCGCTCCACCACGCCCGCCTCATCGGGCCGCACGATATAGAACCCGTTGAGCACGATCAGCGCGGCCGCCGCCGCCAGCGCCGGACGGGCGAGCTGCCGGCGCTGCTCGTACACGCGCAAGAATCCGGCGTTCAGGTCGATCCGCCCGGCCAGGTCGCGTGCCTGCTCCCACGCCAGCGGCAGCGGCGTACGCTCGATCAGCCCGGCGAGGCGCGAGCGCTCGCCCGCGGGCTTCTCGACGCGCAACAGCCGCAGCGAGTTGAGCATCACGAAGAAGGACGAGAGCTGGTGCGTGAAGGCCGCGCCCAGGGGGCCGATGATCCCCAAGGCCGCGGCGCCCACCGCGGCCACGTTGACAACGCCGGCGAAGAGGATGATGTTCTGCCACGCCGTCGACACCGCGCGCCGGCTGACGTCGAAGAGCTTCGGCAGCTTCTCGAGCGAGTGCGGGAGGTAGACCACGTCGGCCGCTTCGGCCGTGACATCGGTCGCCCCCGATACGGCGATGCCGACATGCGCGGCGGCGAGCGCGGGCGCGTCGTTGATACCGTCGCCCAGCATGGCGACGCTGCGCCCCTGCGAGACAAGCTGGCGGATGCGGTCGAGCTTCTGCTCCGGCAGCAGCTCGGCCTCGACGCTCGCGATTCCGACTTCGCGCGCGATCGCTTCCGCCGCCCGGCGCCGGTCGCCCGTGAGCATGATCTGCTGCGTGATCTCGATCTCTTCGAGGCCGGCGACCATCTCCCGGGCGCCGCCGCGGACGCGGTCGCGCAGCAGTACCGCGCCCGCCAGCCGGTCGTCCACCGCGACCAGCACTGGGGTCGCGCCGAGACGGTCCGCTTCGGCCACCAGCTCGTCGCCGTTCCCGACGCCGTGCTCGGCAAGGTAGGCGCTGTTGCCCGCTCTCACGAACGAGCCGTTGACGCGGGCCTCGACGCCGCGCCCGGGCAGCACGCGGCCGTCCTCGGGCTCGGCCACCGCCAGCCCGCGCCGCTGTGCTTCCGCGACAATCACGCGCGCCAGCACGTGCTCGGAGGCGCGCTCGGCCGAGGCCGCCAGCCCGAGCAGCTCGTCTTCGCCGCCGGCGAGCGGCAGCACCTTGACGATCTCGAAGCTGCCCTCGGTGATTGTGCCGGTCTTGTCGAACACGAGCGTGTCGATCTTCGCCGCCTGCTGCAGGACGGTGCCGCCGCGCACCAGGATGCCGCGCCGCGCCAGCCCGCCGATCGCCGCCACCATCGCGGTGGGCGTCGCCAGGATCAGCGCGCAGGGGCAGGCCACCAGCAGCACCGCGACCGTGCGCGTCCAGTCGCGCGTGTAGTAGAAGGTAAGCGCGCCCGCGAGCAGCAGCGCGGGCAGGAAGTAGCGGGCGTAGCGGTCGGCCAGGCGCTCGACCGGCGCGCGCTTCTCCTTCGCCTCCTCGACCAGCGCGATCACCCGCGCCAGCGTCGTCTCCGAACCGGCGCGGATCACCCGGATGCGCAAGCGGCCGTCGCCATTGAGCGTGCCCGAGAAGACTTCGTCGCCCGCCTTCTTGTCGCGCGGAACCGGCTCGCCGGTGATGGTGCTCTCGTCGATACTCGAGAGGCCCTGATCGATCACGCCGTCGGCGGAAATGCGCTCGCCGCCGAGCACCAGGATGAGGTCGTCGGGCTGGAGCAGCGCCGCATCGATCTCGATCTCGTCGCCATTCTTGAGCAGTCGCGCCCGCCGCGGCATCTGCTCGACAAAGCGCCGGATCGCCGATTCGGTGCGCCCGGCGGCGTAAGCTTCCAGGCCCTCACCGATCAGCATGATGAACATCGCCTCGGCCGCCGCCAGGTATTGGCCGGCCGAGAGCGCCGCGATCACCGCGATGCAGATGGCCAGGTCCGCCGAGATGTGCTTCTCAAACAGCGCCGAGATGGAGTTGTAGAAGATCCGGTAACCCGCGAGGACCGTCAGGATCGCCGCCGTGTCGATGCCGAAGACCGTTTTCCAGATGCCGAGCAGGTTGAGCAGCAGCAGGAAACCGACGAGGCCGGCGAAGCCGAAATAGCGGATACGTTCTTTGCGTTCGTCGGTCATGCGGATCACTTCCAGTGTTTTATTAACCTATCACGCGTTGGTACGTTGCCCGGAGCGTCGCACCACCCGGGCCGGCGGGACGACAGGGCACGTCCCGGCCGGAGTTTCGGCGCGCGGTCCTGACCGGCTTCGCGAGCGCGCAGCGCCGGTCTCAGGGGTTGCGCGGCGCGATCCGGATCCGTCGCGCGATCACCCGGCCGCTGCCAGGCGCGCACCCCCCGTCGAGCGAGGATCGCAAGTGTAAGTGAATGCGTATCATAATGAATAAGATAGGCATGATGTCCGGGAGGGGATTCGTCAGAAGTGTAGTCGCCGCGGGCGCCGGCGCGACCGTAATGTTGGCGGCCCAGGCAATGCAGAAGCCTGCAGCGCGTGCGGTCGATTTCGACCGCGAGGTCCGGCCGATCCTGTCGGACAACTGCTTCTTCTGTCATGGTCCAGACGAGAAGCAGCGGCAGGCGGGTCTGCGGCTCGATACCAGGGAAGGCGCGTTCGCGCGCGCCGGCGTGATCGTTCCCGGAGACGCGAAGAAGAGCCGCCTGTACGTGCGCATCAGCGCGCCGCACGCCGCGGTTCGCATGCCTCCGCCGGCGAGCAACAAGACGCTCGCGCCGGAGCAGATCGGCCTCATCCGCGATTGGATCGACCAGGGCGCGAAGTGGGAGACGCACTGGTCCTTCGTCCCCCCGCAGCGCCCCGAGCCGCCGGCGGTGAAGAACGAGAAGTGGCCGCGCAACGCGATCGACCGCTTCATCCTCGCCCGCCTCGAGAGGGAAGGGCTGAAGCCATCGCCGGAAGCCGCGAAGACGACGCTGATCCGGCGCGTCACGCTCGACCTCACGGGTCTACCGCCCACGCTCGCCGAGGTCGATGCATTCCTGAAGGACCGCTCGCCGGACGCTTACGAGAAGCTGGTCGACCACCTGCTCGCATCGCCGCGCTACGGCGAGCGCATGGCCATGCAGTGGCTCGACCTCGCGCGCTACGCCGACACTCACGGCTACCACATCGACAGCCACCGCGACATGTGGATCTGGCGCGACTGGGTGGTGAACGCGTTCAACCGCAACCTGCCCTACGACCGCTTCACTGTCGAGCAGCTCGCCGGCGACCTGCTGCCGCACGCGACCATCGAGCAGCGGATCGCCTCGGGGTTCAACCGCAACCACATGATCAACTTCGAGGGCGGCGCGATCGCCGCCGAGTACCTGAACGAGTACCTGGTCGATCGCGTGGAGGCCACGTCGACGGCGTGGCTCGGGCTGACCTTCGGCTGCGCGCGCTGCCACGACCATAAGTACGATCCGCTGAGCCAGCGCGAGTTCTACCGGCTGTACGCGTTCTTCAACACGGTCCCGGAGAAGGGCCTCGACGGCCGCGCGGGCAACGCCGAGCCGTTCCTGCAGGTACCTTCACCGGCGCAGAAGGCGCAGCTCGACGAGCTGGCGAGCTCGATCGAGGCGCGTGAGAAGCAACTGCCGGAGGAGGAGATCGCGGCACTGCAGGATGCCTGGGAGAAAGGCGGGCTCGCGAAGCTGCCGCCGGACCCTCGCGACGGGCTGCTCGCGCATTACGAGCTGGACGGCAATCTGCTCGACAGCTCCGGCCAGTACCGGCACGGGCGCGCCTTGGGTTCCGAAGTCGCTTTTCCGGCCGGGCAGATCGCCAAGGCCGCCGACTTCACCGTGGATACGCGCGTCGACCTGGGTGCGGCCGGCGGATTCGACAGCAACGACCGTTTCACGATCGCGCTCTGGGCCCGCTCGACGGCTCCCAAGAGCAGCGGCGCCGAACTGTCGCAGTATGGCGTGCTGCAGAAGATCGAGCCGGACGATACCAGGCGCGGCTGGGAGCTGACGGTGGACGACTCGGAGCCGATCGGCGACCTCAAGCGCGGATCCCACTTCTACTTCCGCATGATCCATCGCTGGCCCGATGAGGTGCTCGAGGTGCGGACCAGGCAGAGGCTGCAGGCGGGGGCCTGGCATCATCTCGCGATCGAGCATGACGGGAGCGGCAAGGCCGCCGGCGTCAAGCTCCATCTCAACGGCGAGCCGCTCGAGGTCCAAGTGCTGCGTGATGCTCTGGCGGGGCCGATCAAGAACGCCGCGCCGCTCGGGATCGGCATCGGGGGAGTGACCAGGCCCTACCGCGGCCAGCTCGATGACATCCGGCTGTACGGCCGCCTGCTGAGCGGGAGCGAGCTGGCGAGCCTCGCCGTTCATGACCCGGTGCGCGCGCTCCTGTTCGATGCCTCGAAGAAGCGCACCAAGGAACAAAAGAACCGATTGCGCGACTACTTCCTGACCTACGCCGCGCCGGGGAACTACCAACAGGTTTATGCCGAGTTAATGGCGCTCGAGAAGCGGAAGGCGGAGCTGGACAAGGTTGTGCCCACGGTCATGGTCATGGAGGACATGCCCAAGCCGCGCGAGACGCACGTGCTGGCGCGCGGCGATTACCGAAACAAAGGCGAGACCGTCACGCCCGGCGTGCCTTCGGCGCTGCCTCCCTGGCCCGCCGGGCTCCCGAAGAACCGCCTCGGGCTGGCGAAGTGGCTGACCGACCCCTCGCACCCGCTGACCGCACGCGTCGCCGTGAATCGCTTCTGGCAGATGTATTTCGGGCATGGCATCGTGAAGACCGCGGAGGATTTCGGATCGCAGGGCGAGGCGCCAGTGCATCCGGAGCTGCTCGACTGGCTGGCCACCGAGTTCGTGCGCGGGGGATGGGACGTGAAGGCGATGCAGCGGCTGATCGTGACCTCGGCCGCCTACAGGCAGTCGTCGCGCGTGACCCCGGAGCTGCTCGATAAGGATCCCGAGAACCGGCTGCTCGCGCGCGGCCCCCGTTTTCGGGTGCAGGCGGAAACCGTCCGCGATATCGCACTCGCTGCCGGCGGGCTGCTGAACGGCGAGATGGGCGGGCCGGGCGTCTATCCCTACCAGCCGAAGGGAGTGTGGGAGGACATCGCGTACGGCGACGTGTTCTCGGCGCAAAGCTACGCCCAGAGCCACGGCAAGGATTTGTATCGCCGCAGCCTCTACACGTTCTGGAAGCGCACGGCCCCGCCGCCGAACCTGATCACCTTCGATGCTCCGGATCGCGAGAAATGCAGCGCGCGGCGCTCGCTGACGAATACGCCGCTGCAGGCGCTGGTGCTGATGAACGACCCGACCTTCGTCGAGTCGGCGCGCGCGCTGGCGCTGCGCGTCGTGAGCGAGGCCGGGCGGGATCCGTCGCAGCGCATCCGGCTGGCTTACCGGCTGGTGACCGCGCGCGAGCCGCAACGCAGGGAAATGCGAGTGCTCCGGGCGCTCGCGGCGAAGCAGCTCGCCCACTACCGGCACGATCGGCGGGCCGCGGTGAAGCTGCTGGGCCATGGGGAATCGCCGGCTGATCCCAAGCTCGATCCGGCGGAACTCGCGGCGTGGACGACGGTCGCGAGCACGGTCCTCAGCCTGGACGAGGCCATCACGAAGGAGTAGCGCATGCACCCGCGAGACGAGATCAAGCTGAGCCTGACGAGGCGCGAGTTCTTCGGACGCGCGAGCACGGGCATCGGCGTGGCGGCGCTGGCATCGCTGCTCGATCCCAGGCTGTTCGCGGCGGTGACCGATCGCGACCCGAAAACGGGCGGGCTCGCCGGCCTGCCGCACTTCACGCCGAAGGCGAAGCGCGTCATCTTTCTGCACCAGTCGGGCGCGCCATCGCAGATGGATCTGTTCGACTACAAGCCGCGGCTCGACAAGCTGCGCGCCACCGAACTGCCCGATTCCGTGCGCATGGGACAGCGGATCACGGGCATGACGTCGGGCCAGAGCTCGTTGCCCGTGGCCAGCTCGATTTTCAAGTTCCAACGGCACGGGCAGTCGGGCGCGTGGCTGAGCGAGCTGCTGCCGCACCACGCCAAGATCGTCGACGACATCACGATGATCAAGACGATGCACACCGAGGCCATCAACCACGACCCGGCGATCACGTTCATCCAGACGGGATCGCAGCAGCCGGGCCGGCCGAGCATGGGTGCATGGGTCAACTACGGCCTGGGCAGCGAGAACCAGGATCTGCCCGCGTTCGTGGTGCTGATCTCGCAGCAGAGCGGGCTGAATGTGGACCAGCCGCTATTCTCGCGCCTGTGGGGCAGCGGTTTTCTGCCGTCGCGCTACCAGGGCGTGAAATTCCGCTCGCCGGGCGACGCGGTGCTGTACCTGTCGAATCCCGAGGGGATCGACCCGGATGCGCGGCGGCGAATGCTGGACGCGCTGGGCACGCTGAACAAGATGCGGCACGAGGCGTTCGGCGACCCCGAGATCGAGACCCGCATCGCGCAGTTCGAGATGGCCTACCGGATGCAAACCTCGGTGCCGGAGCTGATGGACATCTCGAAGGAGCCGGAGCACACGTTCGAGCTTTACGGCGAGGACGCGCGCAAGCCGGGCACCTACGCGAACCACTGCCTGACGGCGCGGCGGCTGGCGGAGCGCGGCGTGCGCTTCATCCAGCTCTACAAGCGCGGCTGGGACCAGCACAATGATCTGCCGCGCGACCTGGCGCTGCAGTGCAAATCGGTGGACCAGGCATCGGCGGCGCTCGTGCTCGATCTGAAGCAGCGGGGACTGCTCGACGACACGCTGGTGGTCTGGGGCGGCGAGTTCGGACGCACCGTGTACTGCCAGGGCAAGCTGACGCCGACGAACTACGGGCGCGATCATCATCCGCGCTGCTTCACCATGTGGATCGCCGGCGGCGGCATGAAGCGCGGGTTCTCGCTCGGCGAGACGGACGATTACTGCTACAACATCGTGTCGGACCCCGTGCACGTGCATGACCTGCAGGCGACGATTCTGCATTGCCTCGGCGTGGATCACAAGCGGCTCACCTACAAGTTCCAGGGGCGCGATTTCCGGCTGACCGACGTACACGGCGAGGTAGTGAAGAAGGTTCTGGCGTAGCCGGCAGGATACCGGCCTCAATCCTCTTGCCGAGTCCGGCCTCGCCGGGCAAGGACCTGGCCCTTCGATCGATGCGAGTGGAAGCGCCGGCGACCTCCGGCGGCAGCGCCAGCCGAAGTTCGTCACCGACAGGATTTTGAACCGCTTGCTGAGAAGGTGTGAAAAAATTGATTTCGGGCCTCTTTTCCACAGGCTAACCGAATGCAAACATTGGAGGCCGGAAATGGTTTTTTCGAATATTTCACACCTTCTGACGCGCGCGGCTCAGTAAGTGCCGTC
>JACOTZ010000127.1 GCA_016178155.1 Acidobacteriota bacterium | reverse complement strand
GCGGGCGCCAAGGTATTGTACGTGTCTCGCGACGGCGCACACTTCATCGCCGGATCCTCGAGCGGGCAGGACGTGATCGTGGGCATGAAATCCTTCGGCGGAACCGCCAATGCAGCGAGCTTCCGCGGCCTGTACTTCACCGCCGGCCTGCGCTTCGACGGGGGATTCAACGCCAGTGCCGGGGCGTCGAACGCGCTCGGCCAGGGCAAGCTGGTGCACAGCCGGCGCGTTCGTACGGCAGCCGCCACCGTCTACCTGACGGCAGTCAATCAATACACGGTCGCCGGCGACGGGTCGGGCGCGGGCCCGGAGATGAACTCGTTCGCGCTCGGGGCGGGCGGCGACGCATTCCTCGGCTCAGGTGTGGGGGCGGCCGCAACCGGGATCTATGAAATCTACTTTGGCGTGCGGGCGCCGGCCGTGAGCGGCGCGGGAGTATTCCTGCATCCGCACGGCGTCACCAGCCCGGCGAGCTATGCGCCGGTCGGTTCGCCACTGTCGCCCGGAGCCTTTTTCACGCTTTATGGCTCGGGCTTCCTCAATCGCACGGAAACGGCGCAGCGGCTGCCGTTCCCGAGGTCGCTCGGCGGCGTCGAGGTGCTGATCAACAATACGCGCGCACCGTTGTATGTGGTCGCGCCGAATCAGATCATCGGCCTGACGCCGTACGGAGTCACGGGATCAAAAGCGACCATAGCGGTCAACAGCAACGGCACGGTGTCCAACACGGTAACGGCGCCGCTGGGGGCGACGAGCCCGGCGATTTTCACGTTGAGCCGGGACGGGCTTGGCGCCGGCGCGATCCTGAAGGCCGACTACTCGGTGGTGGGTCCGGCAAACCGCGCGCGGGCAGGCGAGACCGTGCTGGTTTTTCTCGCCGGCCTGGGTGCGGTGACCCCGAGCGTGGCCGATGGAGCGGCGGCGCCCGCCTCTCCGCTCGCGACAGTAAACTCGACGATTCACGTGTATGTCGGCGGGGTCCCGGCACAGGTGACCTTCCAGGGCCTGGCGCCCGGGCTGGCCGGGCTTTATCAGCTCAACATCCTGATCCCGCGCAACGCCCCGGCGGGCGACGCCGTCGCGCTGGCTGTCGAGACGCCGGACGGGTTCCATGACATGGCGGACATTGCGATCGGGCCGTAGCCGCCGATGGCAGATGTCCGAAACGACCGCTTGCTACGGGGGCGGCTCAGTACGATCAACAGTTTATCGAGCCGCGACTGTCAAGGAGCGGAATTTTGCGCCGGAAAGTAGCTACGCCAGCCCGCGACGGCTCCGAACAGGATGTCATCACAACGGGGATTGCGCCCGGCAAAGCGGAATCCCTTCCGCTGTCAACCTGCAATCCTGATAGCGGCAAAGCCCTGCAGAAGCCAAGAACGGGCCAACTACTCGAAAACGCGTAGGCGTCCGGGAAAATCAGCTTAACCGAAGTTCGTCACCGACAGGATTTCGAACCGCTTGCTGACGCGCGCCGGCTCAGTAAGGCGTCGTCAAATCAGCGGAAACGTTCTGAGCCACGACCGTCAGGGAGTGGTGGTGACGAACCTCGGTTAGCTACCGGAGTGGCTGCCGCGCTTGCCCGCGTACTCCTGATATAACTTCCCGATATTCGACCGCGAGGTATCGCCGGGGTGAATCACGACCCGGTATCTGAAGCGCAGCGACTTGCCCGGTTCGAGCGTCATGCTGCCGTTGCGGGTCTTATCCCGATAGAAATCATGCTCGCCGAAGATATTCGTGGCGAACAGGCCGTAATCACGGGCGTGCCAATAGGTCGGGTGCCTGGGATTCGCGGGATGGTCAAAAATGGCGATGCCGAGTTTTTCACCATCCAGCTCGCCGGCATAGTCCACCCAAGGCGAGCGTTTGCCCCAAATATTCGCCATTTTTTGGGCTCCCTCAGCGCTGGTCATGGTGCCCGTGTTCTTCTCATCGAGCTGCTGATTCAGGCGGATGGCGAACGTGCCTTCCTTGGTATCGCCGAAGGTCACCTTACTGACCGCCTCCAGCCGGAGATCGAAATCCATGACGCGCAGCTTAGGGTCGGCATGGAAGACCATGGTGCGGTGCTCCCGGAGCAGCGTGTTGCCCTTGGGATCCTGCCAGAGAAAGGATGCCTCGATGACGCCCTGGTCTTTGCCGCCGCGTACTTTGTGAATTTTCTCGAGTACGACACTGCCGCGTTTCTCCGGCCTGGAATTGAACTCGTTCGCCCAGAAGTCGTAGCCGTTGACGTTGCCGTGAGTAAACCAGAGGCCGCGATGATGCGGATGGTCGCGGATCTCGCCGGGGATATTTTCCATGGGGAACCCTCGGGTCACGACCTTGCCGGACGGTGCACGCAGCGGATGCAGGTAGGGCTTGGGCGCATCCTTACCGTAAAAAAAACTGGTGAAGGGCTTGCCATCAATCTCGACGTCGATCCGGCCTTCGTGCTGTTGGAACTGAACACCGCATAGCGCCGGCGCAGCCGTGAGGAGGAGAAATGCCAGTGGTTTCACGCTCCTGAGTATACCCTTGGCGGACCCTCCGCCGTGACGCGACCGGCAACCCGGATTCATTGTCCCTGGCCTTTCGCGGCGGTTTTGACCTCAGTGCCGGCCCACTCCTCGAACAGACGGATGGTGCCGCAGATGTCGTCCTCGCCATAGCCGCTCGCGATGGCGGCGCGGAACATCTGCTGCGTCAGGGCGGTGAGCGGGAGCGGAACCTCCAACTCATTTCCGGATTCGAGCATGAGGTTCACGTCCTTGTGCATCCACTTGGCGGAGAAGTTGGTGCTGAAGTCGCGCCGGAACACGTAGGGGGCTTTGAACGACACCAGGCCGGAGCGGGCGGCGGAGTTATTGAGGATATCGAGCATGAGCTCGGGGTCGACGCCGGCCTTGGCGGCGAGCACCATGCCTTCATTGAAGGCCATAAGGAGGTTGGAAAGGATCAGGTTCTGGCTCAGCTTTGCGTGCAGGCCCATGCCCGGGCCGCCGCAGTAATACAGATTCTTGCCCATGGGTTCGAAATAGCCGCGCACACTCTCGAAGACCTTGCGGTCGCCGCCGATCATGAACGTGAGTGTGCCGCCCTCGGCGCCGGGCCGGGAACCGGTGCAGGGCGCGTCGAGGAACCGGATTCCCTTCTCCGCCAGCCGGGTTCCGATCGCACGGCTGCGCGAGGGCGAAACCGTGCTGGCGTCGGCAATCACGGTTCCAGGCCTGGCGCCTTCGGCGACACCGTCCGCCCCGAGGATGATCTGTTCCGCCATATTGGTGTCGCCGACGCAGAGAAAGATGCAGTCGGCGTTCTCGCCGACCTCGCGGGGGGCGGCGCAAAAGCGTCCCCTGCCGGTCCTGGCGAGTTCCCGAGCCTTCGATGCAGTGTGGGACCAGAGGGCGACGTCGTGCCCCGCTTCGAGCAGGTGGCGCGCCATCGGGTACCCCATAATCCCGAGTCCTAGAAATCCGAGCTTGGCCATATGGGTTACTGTACCGCGGCGCTTTGCGCCGGCGCAGCTTACATGACGCCCGCGGTTCGGCTTCTTCCATGCATGGCGAAGGCCGCGGCGCGCAGCACACACCAGCGACCACCCTGCCGCGCGCAGCACGCGCAGGAGGCGTCGCCAGCCGCTCCGGGATGCCGGCCGGCCGCTGCGGTGAAAGCGGCCGCTGAGTATGCCGGCTACGCCGGTGACGTGCCCTGGTGATGGGCGAGGAAGTCGTCGTCGATGAGTTTGCGGCCGCGGAAGCCTTCCGTCACTCCGTGCCAGAAGGCGATGTGCGGCTCGCCAAGCTTCCAGCAGAGGTAGACCTCTTGGCCGCGATAGAGCGCCGGAAAGTCGACGAGTCCGATGTCAACATCCTTGACCACACAGCCACGTTCCTGAATCTCCTCGACAACCTGCCTGAGGCGTTCGGCGCTGGCGTCCCGCCGAGCGCGTGTTTCGAGGATTCTCGTGTGGCGGACGCGGGTGCCGCCCATGAGCAAAATGCGGTCGGAGAACTCGCGCATCTCTTTTTCGGCGACCTGCGCACTCGTTTTGAGGAGCAAAGCTTCCTCGATGCGTTTACCGATCTCCGGCAGCAGCCGTTCAGCCTCGTCGCGGGTGAAGTACCTCGCCATCAGACGCCGGAGATTTGAACGGCCAGCGACCGGTTGCGCGGGCCGTCAAACTCCGCAAACAGGATTTTCTGCCAGGTTCCGAGCAACACGGTGGCGTTTCGCACCTGCAGACACAGGGTCTGCCCGACCAACATCCCGCGCAGGTGCGAGTCGGCGTTCTGCCGCTCGCAATCCGAGAAATTCGGGTCGTTATGCCGCCAGGCCGCGTCGCGCGCCACAAGCTGCTCGAGGAACAGCTTGACATCCTGCACCAGCGCGTCCTGCCACTCGGTAATGAGCAGCGCCGTGGTGGTGTGCAGGCTCTGCAGATGGATAATGCCGTCGCGGACTCCGCTTTTTCGGACCAGCTCGTTCACCCGGTCGGTGATGTTCAGGATCTGCATGCGTTCGCTGGTAATCCAGTCGACGATCCGGTTGAAGACCTTGTAGTCACCTTGTGTCGTTGGTTGCAGTGCGACGGCTTCCGATGGCTCCATGGGTTGGGCTCCGCGGCTCGCAGCAAACCTCCGCAGGCCGATGGCAAGTATAGCAGGGTCGAGGCGCAACAGAGAAGGTCCACGAACACATGATCGTGGCCGTTTTGCAGTACGTTGAGAGGCTCCGGCTCTTGGCCGGCACCGGTCACGCCGTGCTGGCGTCAGGGCGCCTACCACGCTTGCGCGGCGGCCGACAGGCTCGCAGGGCTCGTTAGACGGCGAACGCGGCGCGACTTTCCCGCTCGCGGGGCTCGCTCCACACTTACTTCGCCTCGAACAGGTGCGCGATCCCCGGATAGCCGTTCATGGCCAATCGGCACGATGGACCCGGGCCATACCAGCGGGGCGCGTGGAACGTGAATTTGGGCACGTACACCACGTCGCCCTCGTTCGCGATGATGACTCCCTGGTTCTCGATGGGATAGCGGATCTGTCCTTTCATGACCAGCCAGAATTCGGCGCCCTCGGGATGGAAGTGCCCACGTTCCTGCGGATTCAGGGGCGGAAGGTTCTTCTCGTAGCCATAGATGAAATTCGCAGCGCCGCGATCATCGGTGACGATGTGCTGCGTGCCCCGCAGCTTGCCCGCATCGAGCAGGGCCGCCACTTCCTCGAACGTGGTGTGCGGTTTGTTGCCGCGGTCGTAAGGAAACGGCGTGCGCGGCAGCCGAACCTTGATCCATTGGAACGGCCCGCCCCCCGGCGGTTCGGCATCGGCCGGGTACAGCGTCCTGGCGCCGGCGATGTTCACCTCCAGGCGAAGCGAGGGCTGGTCGCCCACGGTTTCCATCGAGTAAACGGTCTGCGCGGGCGCCTGAACGATCGATCCTTTAGACGCCACAAACGGTTGCTGCCCTTCGATCTCAAATCGAATCCGGCCGCCGTGAACCACCCACCAGGTGCGCGTATCCGGGTGAAAGCGGCGGCCGACCTTGTCCCCCGCGGGCGCCCACACCCAGACCGCGTTCAAGTGCTCGTCGTCGACAACTGTCTCGCGCCAGGCCTGGTGCCCGGCATGCTTTTTCCTGACTTCATCGAGCGAGGTCCGCGGCTGGTGCGGCGGCGTGTACTTCGGTGCGGGCGGTTTCATGGCCCACACCAGTTCTCCACGCTGCGCAATGCCCGCAGCCGGCAGGAGCAGCACGATTCCCACAAGCGGTAGAGCAGTCTTCATAAGAGTCGCATTATAATCCGGACGGCGCTCCGGCACTGACCCGGCGGCGGATGCCGCTTCGGTTAGCCTGTGGAAAAGAGGCCCGAAATCAATTTTTTCACACCTTCTGAGGGAGCGGATGGATCTCAATGAACAGGTTATTCTTTCGCGGCCACTAAGCCGGAACATGAGACTACTGGCGCTCGGGACCAAGACTCGGGAATGACGCTGCCTCAGGCCGCTCCGCAGCACTTCTTATACTTCTTTCCGCTGCCGCAGGGACAGGGATCGTTGCGACCCGGTTTGTTCGCCGACGGCGCCGGCTGTTCGACCGGGTCTTCCTCATCGGGGAAGAACACAGGTTTGTAGCCATGCAGCATGAGCCGCTGGTCGATGGCGGTCTTCACCAGCTCTTGCTCTTCCTCGTCAAGGCCGCCGGCCTGCTGCTCCACTTTCCGACACAGACCCGGCACGTGCGCGCGGCCGGTTTCGTGCGGAGTCGCCAACGTGTAAGAGAATATCGCGACGTCCCGGAGACCTTCTTTGTCATCGAAGAACTTCTTCAGCTCTTCCGCCCGAGAGGCAATTCCCAGGGCACCCACACCCCACACGGCCTCGCACCGAATCTCCGGGTCCGGATCATCGAGATGGCGCGGAAAGTAGTCCGCCAGGGTGCGGTCATGGGAGAGCCGCATGGCGCGCATGGCGGCGGCTCGGGCCTGGGGCCGCCGGTAAAAATCTTCGGCTTGCCTGCGCACATCGGGGTCTCTCATGTACATCGCCAGGCCGATGAGGGCGCCCGAGCGCTCTTCCAGCGGAGCCTTCTCATCGGCCAGCCGCTCGCGCATGGCCGTTGCAATTTCCTCGCGGTCCGAGTCTCCGAACAGCGCCGCCCAGCAGGCGGCCCGCACACCGGCGTCGGGATCGCTTTTGGCGCGCTGGTACAACGCCTCCCGCGCTTGCTCCGACAGCGTGACGTCGAACAGCGCCCCTGCTGCTTCCAGGCGATACTCGACTGACGAGCTGCCGAGGAGCTCGACATGCTCCTCATCCGACAGGAGGTCGAAACGCGGCGGTTCGGTCTCGGGGTACTCCGCCCAGATGTCGAATGGTTCCGGCGGCGAACCCTCGTGCGTACGAATGGCTTCGATCGCCATATTGATCTCTCGGCGGAGGAGATCGTCAGCCTCCGTACCGGAATCCTCCCGCAGCTTCTCGAGAACCGGAATCAGAGACGGATCTCCGTAGCTGGCGATCACCAGCACCGCATCCGTGGCATCGTATTCGAGGTGCCGCAGCAGGATGTCGCGGATGCGGTCATCGCGAATGCCTAACGACGCAAGGACGAAAGGGATATCGATGGCCTCCTCTCCAAGCTCGTCATACAGCGCAACCAAGGGCCCGATCGAAGCTTCCGGCTGTTCGCGAAACGCGTGCAGCAACGAATCCGGAATGTCCTTCGGATTGAGCCGGGCATAGGCGATGTAGGCCGCGATCGCCTCGGGGCGGCCCAGGTGCCGGAGAATGCTGATGACATCGAGATCGAGTCCCACGGCATCGTCATGGTGCTCTTCCCGCGCGAACCGCACCAGATCGCGGACCGCTTCATCCGGTCGCGCCACGATCGCCCGGATCAGCCTGCGGTCCACGCCGGCGTGTCCCCGGGAAGCGGCGACGAGGAGGTCGTACACGGGCGTGAGACGGTAGTGCTCGGGATGGACGAACATCTAAGCCCAGGATAGCGGGCGGGCGGTGAGGCATCGAGTCAGGCTGCACGCCGGCCAGAAATGAACGCGGCTTACCCCAGCGGCTGGCGTGGAGGGCTGGCGGGGCCCGAGGTTCGGGCGATGCGGACACCAGCCCGCTCAGACGACCACGGCTGCATGGGAGATTGTGCTATCCTGGAACGGAAGAAAAAACGATTAAGGTAAGACGAGGGGTATTTACTCTAGAATGGCTCTGACCAAGCAGGCGAAGAGCGAGGTTATCTCCCAGTTCAAGCGCCACAAGACAGACTCCGGTTCGTCGGAGGTGCAGGTCGCCGTCCTCAGCCAACGAATCCTTCAGCTTCAGGGGCATTTCAAGGCGCACGCGCAGGATCACCACTCACGGCGTGGTCTGTTGAGCCTGGTGGCCAAACGCCGCCGGCTTTTGAACTACCTGAAGGCGACGGATCCGGAACGCTACAGGACGCTGATCGCGAGCTTGGGCCTCCGCCGCTAGCTAGAGTTGCCTACAGGTGCAGGCGGATCGGGTTTCCGGTTCGTCCGACAAGTCGCCCCGGTGGGCGATCCAGCCGACGCGGACTCCAGTCTCCTCTTAATCGGTTGCTGTGCCACGGATGTGGACAGTGGTCGATCGAACGCACACCAGCGCCACGCAGCGAACCGCGACCAGCGGGCATGATGGCTGCCCGGCCTGCGGCATAGCCGCTTTGCGGCGGCGAACACGACACCCGGCCCGGACCACGGGCGGCGATTGGAGGATCTCTCAAATTGATACACGCAGTTGAAATCGACCTGTACGGTCGCAAAATCACGATTGAAACGGGCAAAATGGCCAAGCAGGCGAACGGCGCCGTCGTCGTTCGCTCCGGCGATTCCGTCGTTCTGGTCTCGGCCTGCGCGTCGGACCAGCCGAAAGTCGGCGCCAGCTTTTTCCCGCTAACTGTTGACTACCGGGAGTACACTTACGCGGCCGGCCGGTTCCCCGGCGGGTTTATCAAGCGCGAAGGGCGCCCCACCGAGAAGGAGATTCTCACCAGCCGCCTGATCGACCGTCCCATCCGGCCGTTGTTTCCGGAGGGCTTCCGCCACGAGACGCAGGTCATCGGTATGGTGCTCTCGGCCGATCCCGACCGTGACCCGGCGGCATTGGCCATCGTGGGAGCCGCGGCGTCGCTCGCTATCTCCGATATTCCCTTTCATCACGTGCTCGCCGGAGTGCGAGTGGGTTTTGTCAACGGCGAGTTCATTCCCGACCCGACTTATGACGAGGCCCGGGAATCAAAGTTCAACATTATGGTGGCCGGCACCGATGAAGGCATCGTCATGGTGGAGGCCGGCGGCATGGGCGTGGCCGAAGAGGACGTTGTCCGCGCCATCGATTTCGGTCACGATTGCTGCCGGCGCATCGCCGCGGGCATCCGCGAGCTGGTGGCCAAGACGGGCAAGCAGAAGCGGGAGTTCACGCCAGCGGCGGTCAACCAGGAGATGTTCGGCCAGATCGCGGCCAAACACCGCGCCGAACTGAGCGACGCTCTCAACACGCAAAAATACGGCAAGATCGAAAGCTACGGCCGGATCGACGATCTGCGCACGAAAGTGATCGAAGAATATCCGGAAGAGCAGCGGCCGGAAGCCGCTGACCTGTTCGATCGCCTCAAGGAGCGCATCTTCCGCGACGAAATGCTGAAGGACCGGCAGCGTCCCGACCGGCGCGCCTTAGATGAGATCCGGCCGATCAGCATTGAAATCGGCTTGCTGCCGCGTACCCACGGCTCGGCGCTGTTCACGCGCGGCGAGACGCAGGCGATGGTAACCGCGACACTCGGCACCAAGGAAGACGTGCAGCGGATCGAATTGCTCGATTCCACCCAGACTGCGAAGCGGTTCATGCTGCATTACAACTTCCCGCCGTTCAGCGTCGGCGAGGTGGGCTTCATGCGCGGCGCCGGCCGCCGCGAGATCGGCCACGGCGCGCTGGCGGAACGGGCCTTATCGGCGGTCATCCCCGAAGAGAAGGATTTCCCGTACACGCTGCGCGTGGTGAGCGACATCCTCGAATCGAACGGGTCAAGCTCGATGGCATCGGTTTGCGGCGCGGCGCTGGCGCTGATGGACGCGGGCGTGCCGATCGCGGCGCCGGTGGCCGGTATCGCCATGGGCCTCGTGCTGGAAGACGGCGCTTACGCCATCCTGACCGACATCGCAGGCGCCGAGGACCACTACGGCGACATGGATTTCAAGGTCGCCGGCACGCGCGAGGGCATCACCGCGCTGCAGATGGACATCAAGATGCCGAATGTCACGTCGGCCATCATGCGCGAGGCGCTGGCGCAGGCGCGCAAGGCGAGGCTCGAGATCCTGGACAAGATGGAGGCCGTGATCACCGAGCCGCGCAAGAGCCTGTCTCCGTACGCGCCGCGGATCTTCACCATGACCATTCCCGTGGACAAGATTCGCGAACTGATCGGCCCGGGCGGCAAGGTAATCCGCGGGATCGTCGAAGCGACGGGTGTCAAGATCGACGTCGAGGATGACGGCCGTGTCAATATTTTCTCCGCCGACGGGGCCGCGGCCGAGCGCGCCATCCAGATGGTGACCGAGATCGCCGCTGTAGCCGAGATTGGCAAAACCTACCTCGGCAAGGTGGTGCGGCTGGTCGACTTCGGCGCGTTTGTCGAGATCTTCCCGGGGACCGATGGATTGCTGCATATCAGCGAGATCTCGGAGAGCCGCGTGCAGGCGGTCCGCGATGAGCTGAAGGAAGGCGACCAGATTATGGTCAAGGTCCTGGCGATCGAGGGCAACAAAATCAAGCTGAGCCGCAAGGCCATCCTGAGGGAGCAGCGCGAAAAGCTGCGCCTGCAGCAGGGCGGCGCACCGGCCGAGGAGGAGCAGCTCGAGCCGCAGCCGCAAGTCCACGGCGGCGGCGGGGGCGGCGGCAGGCCGCGCCGCGACCGGGACCGCGGCCGCGGCCGGGATCGCGGCCGCTAATTCCGGGCACAGCCAGCATTCAGGCCGCCCCGCGAGGGCGGCCTTTTCTGTCTCGGGAGTAGGTTCGGCTCGTGAGGAACGCCCTGCCACTCCTGCAGGCGATTGGGCCGGGCATCCTCACCGGTGCCCGGCCCCGAGCGTTTCAGCGCGATGCCGATTTGACGGCCAGCGTCTGTTTGACCGCCGCAAGGCTCTGGTTTTGGAAATGCTTGATGAGATTCTCCGCCAGAAGCGAGCCTTCCCGCGCTCCGGCGACAGCGCGGCGAATGTGCTCGTTTGGCCAGGACGTCTCAGCTTGCATCAACCCCAAGGCGTATTCGGCGGCGAGTCTATCCTGCAGCCCGGGCAAACTCCGCTTAGCCCAATCGTAACCGTCGATACCTGAGAATGCATTCGACTTCGACATGTGCGACATCTGCTTCATTGATTCGACGAAGTAACCAGCATCGAACAGCGCCAGGCTGTTGTTTTGTCCTTTCACTTCGGTCGCAAGCGCACGGGCCGTGAGGCGGCTCGCAAGCTCCAGCCCGGCGGCGGTGTTTTTGCTCGAGTACACCGCAGCCCGGCGGAGTGTCTCCATGCGGGTCAGAAGCGGCTTGCCGGAATCCAGCAGCTTCAACGTGTCGGCGGCGAGGTTGGCGACATCGTATTTCGGGTCCGGGTTGCTCCATGAGTTCTTGTCCGTGCCCCACGGCAACGACGTGTCATTGCCTATGGCGTAGGTATGGCAGATCATCGGCGGACCCGCCGCGGCGTGACCGGCCAGGACAATGAGAGTGAGTGTCGCTATCGACAGGTGTTTCATTCGTGACCTCCTTGGGCCGCATTGCTCGGGGCTGCGGCTCCAACCCCAGCTTGCGACTTTCGGGCTGCGGAACGGAGTAAAACGGGGGTAAAAGACACACAACTTACTGATAAACGGTTCGCGTGCCCTTGGAAAGCGTCGTAAGATGAAGTGGCTGCCAGGTATGAGCGACCCCCGCCAACCAAAGGCGACCGTGGCGCCGGATGAGGTTCGGGCACAGCTCGAACGCATCGTTCGCAGCCAGGCGCTTGCCGGATCGGACCAGCTCAAACGACTTCTCCAACTAGTCGTCGAGCGGGCGCTGAATGGCCACTCCGAACTGTTGAAGGAATACAACCTCGGACTGGAGGTGTTCCACCGGCCTCCGGACTACGACCCCAAGATCGACCCGATTGTCCGGGTGCAGGCGCGGCGGCTGCGATCGAAGCTCGATGAATACTACGCGAGTGAGGGCGTGCACGACTCGCTTGTCATTCAGATCCCCAAAGGAGCTTACATCCCGGTGTTCGCGGCGCGAAGGTCGGCGGCGCCGGACATGCAGCCGGCGCGGAGGACAAACTCGAAGCAGCGCCGGCGAATGTGGTTGGCAGCGGCAGGCCTTGCGCTGCTGGCGGTGGTTGTTGTGGTCGCGCGGGTGGCAAAAGACAGCGGCGCAGCAGCGCCCGAGATCGATCGCAGCGTCGCAGTGCTTCCACTGGAGATGTTCACTGAAGACGGCAGCCGGCGGCACGTCGCCAACCAGGTAGCGGAGGTACTGACAACCGAATTGGCGAAGAGCAGGCAACTACGAGTGCTCTCGCGCACGACCGCGAGCCAGTACCGCGACCCGACGTCTTCACTTCCGGAGATCGCAAAAGCGCTCGCTGTCCGGTGGGTGGTGGAAGGCGGTGTGGGCGTCGAGGGCAGTCGGGCATACGTGAAGCTGCGCGTGGTCGATTCGCGCTCGGACCGCAAAGTTTGGGCGGATGTCTTCGATTGCGATCTGAGCGAGCTGGTCACGGCCAGTACGCGGGCCGCGGATAGCATGGCGGCGGCAATCATTGTCGAACGTGGCGCTTCTCAGCATTGAGGCGCGCCAGATATTTTCCGCTCCGAATCTTCGGGAGTCCGTGACATTGAGACAATGCCTCGCGCGTTGAACGCTATGCGCGCGGGCTGCCTATGCGAAAGTAAAGGCGAAGAAATGCTTACCCGGATCACGCGGCGGCACGCGCTCGCGCTCGCTGCCGCGGTCGGATCGCCCATCGCCGCGATGCCGCTCAGCGTGGAATCCGTGCGGGTTCGGCTGCCGAAAGAGCTGCCGCGGGGCGTGGCGGCGATTCTCGCGCGCATTTTGAATCAACAGCCATCCTCGTTCAACACCGACTGGTTCGGGACTATGCCGTTGTTCGGCGCACTTCAGTGGCGCCGGCGGGGTATGGAGGAAGTGGAGCCGTTTGCCAAGGCCTGGCTCGCACACCATCTGCGGACCCGGGAGGTTGCGGGATACTCGGGCAACCGCTCGCGCGTCGTATGGGCGGGCGGCATTCCACTCAGCACGTACGCCGGACACTTTGGGGTGTCGCTGGTTTGCGAGGAGATGACCGGACAGTTCGGCGACCAGCGAGCGCGCCGCGCCGCCGCTGCTCTGGCGGGTATCGTGTTGCACCGGACGGCGCGCAATCGGCTCGGGCTGGTGGGACACGATGATAGCGCCGATTTCGACATTCCCGACGTGACCTTCTTCGCCGTGAGCGCGCTCATGGTTGGGGCGTTGCTGGACGGGGACAATGCGACGGCGTATCGTGACCAGGCCATCTATCAACTGCGAACCTCGATCGACACCTTCCTCGTCCCAGAGACCGGCCTGGCCAAGACGCTGTATCGCTCCGGCGGCCTGGGCAAGACGTACTGGACGCGCGCATCGGGGTGGCTGTTGTGGGCAATCACGGCCATGCTGCGCCGGCTCGATCCGAAGCACGTGGCGTTTGCGGGATTCACGCGGGATTTGAAGCGGCTGGTGGACGGGATGGTTCGCGTGCAGGAGCCCGGCGGCGGATTTCACGTGCTGCTGGACGATCCCGCGACGCCGCTCGACGCCACGGGTCCGGCTATGTTCGCGTGGGGTGTGCACGAATCGGTGCGGCGAGGCTGGCTGCCCGCAAACTACGTGGCCGCGGCGGACAAGGCGTGGAATTTCGTTCAAGCGAACCTGACCGGCGACGGAGTGCTGCGCAACACCTATTACCTCTGGGCACTGCCCGCCGAAAACGGGGACATGCGCCTGCGCGATGAAAGCTCGGGCTGGGCCATGGGATTCGTACTGGCGGCCGCCAACGAAATGACGCTGCATTGAGCCGGTAGTGCGCGCGCGCAGGCCGCGGAGCAACATCAGCGTGGCGCGCCCCAGGCCAGATCGACACCACAAGCGGCCCGCAGATCATGCAGTCAGGCTCGTCAGTCTACGCTTCACGGCAGGACGAACCGGGCCGGGCGTGCCGGCGCGTAGCATTTGGCCGGAGTTTCGCGGCAAGACTATATAGCTTGCACTTCTACTGGTGCTGGGCGTATCATCATGCGTAGAAGCGAAAGGTATCCGAGCCATGGGTGTTCCCAAATCCGACCTGCCGCAAGGCACTCTCGACCTTCTCATCCTGAAAACCGTGGCCCTCGGCCCGGTGCATGGATACGCGATCGCGCAGCGCCTTCAGCAGGTCTCGCGCGATGTGGTCCAGGTACCGGGGGGGTCGCTCTACCCGGCGCTGCACCGGCTGGAGAACCGCAGGCTCCTGGAGGCCGAGTGGAGAAAGACCGAGACCGGGCGCGAGGCTAAGTTCTACCGCCTGACCCGAAAAGGGCGGGCGCATCTGGAGTCTGGCGCAGCAAGCTGGCAAAGACTGTCCGAAGCCGTCGGGCTCATTCTCGGGTTTGTCGAAGGGGGCGCGCGATGAACTGGTGGCAGCGTGTGTGGCAGCGCGCAAAGCAGGAAGAGCAACTCGACAAGGAGCTCGAATTCCACATTGAAGCCCGAATCTCCGACCTGAGAGACGCCGGCCTCAGCGAAGAAGACGCGGGCCGCAGAGTGCGCCAGGAGTTCGGGGGTGTGGCGCAGGTCAAGGAACACTGTCGGGATGCGCGCGGGACGCGTTGGCTCGAGGATTTCTTCAAGGACATCCGATTCGCCATCCGCCAGATGCGGAGGGCCCCGAGCTTCACGGCCGTCGCGGTCCTGACCCTGGCGCTCGGCATCGGCGCCAACACGGCGATCTTCACCCTGGTCAATGCCGTGCTCGTGAAATCCCTGCCGGTCCGCGATCCCGCCCAACTGCTGCTTCTCGGGAACATCCGCACCTGGGGTGTCGTCAGCGGCCAGACCGGCTCGTTCTCCGTGTTCTCGCACGATCTGTACAAGCACCTCCGCGACAACACCGGCGTCTTCGAGGGCCTGTGCGCCTTCCAGAGTCTGGACATCCGGGTCACTGTGCGGCGCTCCGGAACCGACGCGGCGCAACCCGCCGGGGTCAAGCTCGTCTCCGGCAATTATTTCGGCGTGCTGGGTGTCAACGCCGCGCTGGGACGCACCATCACCCCTTCCGACGACTCCGCATCGGCGCCGTTGGTCGCCGTTGTCAGCTTCCGCTACTGGAGCCAGAGGCTCAGTCGGAATCCATCGGTCATCGGCTCAACCGTCGAACTGGGCGGCGTGCCGGTCGCCATCGTCGGGGTTGGCGCACCGGAGTTCTTCGGCGAGACGCTGCAACCCGATCCACCGGACCTTTGGCTCCCCGTTTCCGCCGAGCACCGGCTCAATCCCCAGCGCACTGTGATCGACGCTCCCGACTCACACTGGCTCTTTCTGATCGGCCGGCTGAAGCCTGGCATCCTCAAGTCGCAGGCCGAAGGCCGGTTGACCACCGGGCTCCGGAACTGGCTCAGCACGCGCGACCTTTCAGTTGAGTCGCGCCGGGACGCCGAAAAAAGCTACATCGAGCTGACTCCCGGCGGCAGCGGAATCACGCACCTGAAGCGGCGCTATGCAGAAACGCTGCGCCTGCTGCTCGGCATCTCGATTCTGGTGCTCTTGATCGCTTCCATCAACATCACGAATCTGCTGCTGGCGCGCGGGACAGCGCGGAGCGGCGAGACCTCGGTGCGGCTTGCGCTTGGGGCGAGCCGCGGCAGACTGATCCGGCAATCGCTCACCGAGAGCTTGATCCTGGCAGTGACGGGCGCCGGGCTTGGCCTGCTGATCGCCTCCGCGGGCACGAAACTCCTGATCGCCCTGGTCTTTCGCGGTGCCGACTATGTCCCGATTCAGACTGCGCCCGATCTCCGCGTGCTGGTCTTTACGGGTATTGTCTCCCTCGGCGTGGCGCTGGGCTTCGGACTGCTTCCCGCAATTCGTGGCACCCGTAACGATCTCGGGCCGGTTCTGAAGGGCGTCACCCGGGGCGTCCGGGGCTCCGTTCTGTCCCGCCGCAGGCTGGGCGTGGGCCAGGCGCTGATCGTCGGGCAAATGGCGCTCTCTCTGGTTCTCCTGGCCGCCGCCGGACTCTTTGGCCGCAGCCTCGCGAACCTCACTCGCCAGCAGTTCGGCTTTGAGCGCGAGCATGTGCTGGTGGTGAGTGTCGAACCAGGCCTCGCCCGCTACGAGTACCACCAGCTCGGCCCCCTGTATCAGCGTCTCCACGCGCGGTTGAACTCCCTGCCCGGCGTGAGGAGCGCCGCGTTCTCGTTATACGCGCCGTTCACCAACTGCTGCTGGTCCTCCGGCATTTCTGTGCAGGGCTACACGCCCGAGCCGAAGGAACGGATGTATGCGGTCTGGAACCGCGTCTCTCCCAGGTATTTTGAGACCCTGGGCACCAAGGTCCTGCTGGGTCGACCCATTGATGAGCGGGACACGGCCACAGCGCGGCATGTCGTCGTTGTGACCGAAGGGTTCGTCCGCCGCTACTTCCGCAACCAGAACCCCATCGGCAAGCGTTTCGGCATCGGCGAAGACAGCCATCGCGGCGACCTCGAGATCGTTGGCGTGGTGGAAAACGCGAAATACAACAGTCCGCGCGAGGAGCTGCGCCCCATGGCGTTCTTGCCGCTCCTACAGGTGAGACCTCAACCGGGCGAGCCCTTGCAATCCGCCCAATACCGGTCCAATTTCATCCGGACCATCGAAGTCCGCGCCGCCGGCGATCCCAGCGCGATTGCGGGAGGCGTCCGGCAGGCGCTGCATGAAATCGACCCGAACCTTCCCGTGATGCGCATCAACACACTGTCGAGCCAGCTTGGCCGTACCCTGAACCAGGAAAGCGTCATCGCTGAATTGGCGGGCTTTTTTGGAGTGTCGGCACTCCTGCTCGCCTGCATCGGCCTGTATGGGCTCATAGCGTATGCGGTCGAACGACGCACGGGTGAAATCGGCATCCGCATGGCGCTCGGCGCGCACGGCCGCTCCGTGATCGGGATGGTCATTGGAGAGGTGCTGATCCAGGGCGTCATCGGGATGGCCATCGGAGCCGCGGCCGCTCTGGCTGCCACCCGGCTGATTGCGAACCAGTTGTATGAAGTAAAACCCACCGACCCTGCAACCTTGGCCGCCGCCGCCCTGACTCTCCTGCTCTGTGTCACGGTTGCCGGCTACATCCCGGCCCACCGCGCGTCTCGCATAGATCCCATGCGGGCCCTGCACTACGAGTGAACGCGATCTGTGCCTGGCTCCGTGCGTCTGAAAAAGCAGCAGGGCACAGGGCCTGTCGCGGACAGACCGTAAAGTTTGAGAGATGAGGCTGAGCGGGCTCGAGAGGCTCGCATTTCCGAGGTCGCAATTCGACGGGCGACGCGCCGTCCAAATGTGCGCCGTGGCGGTCAGCAAACAGTACGCGTCAGGCGAGAGGTATGCTAAGGAATCACGGGCTAGAACGATGGAAGCAATGGACCGAATCGAAGTCAATCCAGCTATTTGCTCTGGAAAACCTGTGATCCGCGGCACACGCATCATGGTGCGGAACATCCTGGGTATGGTCGCCGGCGGGTACTCGATCGACAGGATACTGGAAAGCTACCCGGACTTGCGCCGGGAAGATGTCGCCGCCGCACTTGAATACGCCGCAAGAGTGGTCGATGAGGACCAGGTCATCGCCCATTGATCCTTCGGATTCTATTCGACCAAAATATCCCTCCGTCAGTGTGCGGCCTTGTGCGGAAGTACAAGCCGGATTGGGAGGTGCGGCACGTCAGCGACGTGGGTCTCCATGGTGCCACTGACGGCACGATCTTCGACTGGGCGCAGAGAGATGGCTCGGTCGTCATCACCTTCGATGAGGACTTTGCCGACGCGCGAATGTACCCGGCAGGCTCCCACGCCGGGGTGGTTCGCCTGCGGGTTTGGCCGACTACGATCGAAGAGACCGAAGCAGCTTTGAAGCGCCTGTTCGAGTCGCCGACGAAGACTTACCGGGGAGTCTCGTGATCGTCGACCAGGCAAAGATCCGCGTTAGGCGCTCGGCGCGCCATGGATAACCGCTTCGCCGTCACGGAGGATTTGATCGTCCGACATTCAGGTATCAGGGTAGGGCGTTACGTCCATGTGGCGCAGCAAGGGCTCAGCAGACGCCTGGAGCGTTTAGGCAGGCGGTATGGCAGTGGCAGACGAGCCGAGGCCGTGGCACTCAAAACATAGAGCGTCCACTTCTGCCCTATTCATTCCGCAGGGCAATCACCGGATCGACACGCGAAGCGCGACGAGCAGGAACGAAACAGGCCAGACCGGCGACGGCCAGGAGAATGAGAGATACCGCTGTGGCAGTTGGCCTATAGTCGGGCCGGAAGCCGTAGAGCAGGGCAGTCATCGAACGCGACACGATCGCCGCCAGGACCAGGCCAATGCCGAGCCCGGCGAACGTCAGTGCCAGGCCGCGTTTACCGAAGGAGAGCAATATCTCTCTGGATGTCGCGCCCAATGCCATGCGAACGCCGATCTCGTTGGTGCGTTGGGTTATGGCGTAGGAGAGTACTCCATACAATCCGAGCGATGCCAGCAGCAGCGCGAGCAAAGCGAATGCGCTCAACAGCGTTGTACTCTGCGTCGGCGTCGACAGTTGGCGGTTCATGATTTCCTCAAGAGTCTGAACACGCCAGATGGGCTGGTTCTTATCGACGGACCAGATCGCCTGGCGGACCGCTGAAACAATCGATGCCGGCTCCACTGCTGTGCGAACCACAATCCCGCTCGGCTGGTCTCCGCTTTGGTCCGCCTGTTCATGGAGGCGATAGATCGCGGGTCTCAACTCCCCGGTGACGCCGGTATCGCGAATCTCCTTCACGACGCCGACGATGGTGTACCAGTAACCCTTTTCGTCGAGCCGGCCGAACTTGATTCGAGCACCAAGCGGCGAGCGCCCTGGGAAGTTGTGATCGGCAAAGGTCTCATTCACGATCGCCACCGGCGAGTCCGAGCGCCGGTCGGATGTTTCAAAGAAGCGGCCTTCGCGCAGGCGCGCCCCGATGGTCTGGAAGTACTCGCGACTGACCACGCGCGTGAGCGCAACCTGCCCCGGAACCACATCCCTGAACTGACCAGAGAGCAGATAAAACGTCGCCTGGTCGGTGACGGTCAGCGGGATTCGGGAAATCGCCCCGGCATTGAGTACGCCCGGAATGGCGCGAATCTTTTCCAACTGTGCGTTGACGAAGGCCACGCGCCTGTCGAAGTCCTGATAGCGGAACAGGGGGGTCTCAAAGGTCAGGAGCTTTTCGCTTCGGATCCCAAGGTCGGTGTTCCGCAGATGTTGAAGGGTCTGCAACAGCAGGCCGCCGCTCGTCAGCAGCACCACGGCAAGGGCCGTTTCGATGACGATGAGCGAATGCTGGAACCAGTGGCTGCGCGCGCCCGCGACGCCGCGCCCTCCTTCGCGCAGCCCGTCCTGTGGTGCGAGTCGTGACCCGCGCAGCGCGGGCGCGAGTCCGAAAGTCAATGTGGCGGCAATGGCTACGGCCGCGGAGAACGCCAGCACGCGCCAGTCGAGCGCCAGCCGTACAGTGCCCATGGTCTCGGGCACGAGCGTTTCCAGAAATCGCATAGCCGGCAAAGCGAACGTGAGTCCGGCCAGGGCCCCGAGGCCAGCGAGCACCAGGCTTTCGGTCAGGAATTGCGCGAGCAGCCTTCCGCGGCCGGCCCCAAGCGCCGCGCGCACTGCCATCTCCCGGCCACGTGCCGCGCCGCGCGACAGCAGCAGATTCGCCAGATTGACGCAGGCGATGAGCAGGAGCGCAGCGGAAGCGCACAGCAGTACAAAGAGGGCGGTTTGTGTCTTACCTGCTATGTTTTCCCGCAACGGTGTCACAATCACCGAATGGGGCCCTCTGAAATCCTTCGCGGTCACCTGCCGGCTCAACGCCGCCATCGATTCCTTCGCCCGCTCCAGGGTCACACCGGGCTTCAGCCGCGCTACTACCTGTGCGTCGTGCCAGGTGAAATTCCTTATCATCCACGCGGGAAAGGAAGCGGGCATCCAGATATCGATGTCGCGCGCGGGCATGAAGTAGAACTCGGGCGGCATGACGCCGATCACTTCATACGGGTTGTCGTTCACGGTGATCTTGCGGCCCAATATATCGGGGGAGCCACCATAGCGCCGCTGCCACAGCCGGTGGCTGATGACGGCTACCCGGACGCCTTTCAGATCTTCTTCTTCGGTAAACACCCTCCCGATCAGCGGCTTTACACCCAGAACGCCCCAGAGATTCGCTGTCGTTTTGCGCGCCGGGACCTGCTCGGGTTCGGAATCGCCAGAGAGTGTCGCAGCCCCCGGCTGCGTGGCCGCAATGTCCGTGAGAACCGTGTTGTGGCGCCGCCACTCCAGCCATTCCGCAGGCGTCGGCATAAAGCCCGAGCGATTCTCATTGCGCATGTCAAGCCAAATCATGACGAGACGGTCCGCGTCGTCATAAGGCAGCGGACGAATCAGTATCGTGTCGAAGGCGCTGAACATCGCCGTAATTCCGCCTATGCCGAGCGCCAGTGTTGCGATTGCGGCGGCTGAGAACCCCGGGTTCCGGCGGATCTGGCGCAATCCGTAACCGGCATCGCGCGCGAGTTGCTCCAATCGCGTCCAGCCCCATGCCGTGCGGGTGTCCTCCTCCACCAACGCGAGGTTGCCCAACTCACGGCGTGCCGCCTGTCGGGCCTCGTTCTCCGCCAGTCCGTCTTCCTGACGCTGCTCCGCTTCTTCCTCCATGTGGAACTGAAGTTCCTCGCGCAGCGCTGCTTCCTTCTCAGAACGATGTGCCAACGATCGCAGCTTGCGAAAGAAAGAGTTCATCGCGCCTCCCGATTGACTGGATTCAGAATCAACGCCATGGCGCGGGAGAATTTTTCCCACTTTGATTGTTTGGCCGTGAGCTGTTTACGCCCAAGGGGCGTCAGGCGATAGAACCTGGCCCGCTTGCCTTTGTTCGAGACTTCCCAGGAGGGAGCTATCCAGCCCTTCGCCTCCAGACGGTGAAGCGCCGGATACAACGATCCGGTTTCGACCTGGAGCAGGTCTTCCGACGTGCGCTGAATGTGCTTAGCGATCGCGTGGCCGTGAGCGGGACCCGCAAGCAGAGTGCGGAGGATGAGCAGGTCGAGCGTGCCTTGCAGGAGCTCAACTCGGGAAGCTTCGTCACGACGCATTGTGTAGACATTCTACGACAATTTTTATTAGTGTCTACTGGCGACGAGCAACCGGGATTTGAATGGGCTCGACCGGCCTACGAAAGCTTGCGGCGGCGCGCTGCCCTGGCCAAAGTAGAGTTCACACATCCACCTGGACGAGAAGTCGCCATCTCGGACCTTGATGTCGCGGGTGATAGATCCTTGCTGGTCGCCAAGGAGCCAGCAATCAGTGCGGCTGGAACGGGAAGCGGCAAGCAGGGCGCGCTCATCGCCACTACGCCGTTAGCGGCGGGTAATCGCCAGCTCCGTTCACATTCCGCAAGCGTGTTACATGGAATCTGGTGATCAAGCCGCAGCCGGTCATGCTAAGACTTTGGCTCGGGGATCGAACAGGATACGCACTCTGTTCAGAGATTGCGTGGCCCGAAAAGAATAACGGCAGCCCCGATGAAGCAGATACCTAGCGCCGATCACGTCCCATTGATCCGGGCGCGTTTGCTCCACAAGCCATAGCCACAGCAGCGAGCAAAAAATGTAGATACCGCCATAGGCGGCATATGCGCGGCCCGCAGCTACTGCATCAACCGCGCTAAACTTTCTACCAATGCGGTGGAACGGCCCCCATAACTGCGTTGAGGAGAAGGCCAGGATGATTCGAGTTTGGGTCATGTCAGTGGCGCTGGGTATTGCGTTCGGCTTTATTACCGCCTCCCTGGAGCCGCTCAATGGGGCCGTCTCAATGCCAACGGCGGCGTCTTGCGCGCTGCCGATGGGGCCACACTGTCTGTACCGGTTACCGGGCCGCTCGAAGGGACCACCCTGCAGGGGGACGGCTGGAGCGCCACTCTGAACTCCGGGT
>JACOTZ010000444.1 GCA_016178155.1 Acidobacteriota bacterium | reverse complement strand
GCGGTCGACATCCTGTTCGACCAGCGTATACGGCGGCAGAAAGCGCAGGACGACGTCGTGCGTACAGTTGATCAGCAACCCCTGATCGATGGCGTCGAGCACGATCTGCTTCGCCGGGTGCGCCAGCTCGACGCCCAGCATCAGCCCCACTCCGCGCACTTCCTTCACCAGTGAGTACTTGCGCGCCAGATCCTGCAGCTCGAGCTTGAAGTACCCCCCGACGCGATTGATCGAAGGAAGCAGTTCGTCGAGAACGTTCAGGAACTCGAGCGCGACCCGGCAGGCGAGCGTGCCGCCGCCGAACGTCGACCCATGCATGCCCGCGCCGATCGTCGCCGCCGCCTTCTCGTTCGCGACCACGACTCCGAGCGGGATCCCGCAGGCGAGCGGCTTGGCCGCGACCATGATGTCGGGCAGCACCACGGGATCGAGCAGTTGATAGGAAAAATGCGTGCCCGGCCGGCCGACGCCGCACTGAATTTCGTCGAAAACCAGCAGCGCGTTGTAGCGATCGCACAGTTCGCGCGCGGCGCGCACGTATTCCGCCGAGATCGGGTTCACTCCACCCTCGCCCTGGATGATCTCGAGCACGACGCCCGCGGTGCGCTCGCCGACCACCTGCTCGAGCGCGCTGATGTCGTTCGGCGGCACGAAACGCGCGCCGGCGAGCAGCGGCTCGAAATCCTTGCGGTATTTCGGCTGTCCGGTAATCGAGAGCGCGCCCAGCGTGCGGCCGTGGAAGGAGTTCTCGAGCGCCACTACGTCGAGCTTTTCGCCGCCCGACCGGTTGCCGTGGGCGCGGATCATCTTGAGCGCCGCCTCCATGGACTCGGTGCCCGAATTGGAGAAAAAGCAGCGCGCCAGTCCGCTCACCTCGCACAGCTTTTTCGCGAGCGGGCCCTGGTACTCGTGGTAGTACAGATTGGAGGTGTGGATCAGGCGCGCCGCCTGCTCCCGGATCGCCTTGACGATGCGCGGGTGGCCGTGCCCGAGCGCGTTCACGCCGATGCCGGCGATGAGATCGAGATAGCGCCGGCCGGCGGCGTCGTAGACGTACGCGCCCTTGCCGCGCGTCAGCACCAGCGGGTAGCGCGCGTAATTCTGCAGCACGTACTGCTTTTCGATCTCGACGATGTCGGAGCCGGGCTGTGCCGCGGCCTGCTGCGCCTCCGCAGACACCTCAGGTTCGCTCGCCGAGGGCATGGTCATGCCCCTATGGTATACAGGCGGAGGGGAGACTTCTTGGTAGAACAAATCTTCCTGCAGTTCTCGGCTGACAAGCTGCGCCAGCTCGAGGCGCGCGACCGCGAGTGCCTCAGCCGCCTCACGTACGAGCAGGCGTGGGCGCGCGACGCCGACGCGCAGAACGCGGTCGGCAACCTGGTGCTGCACTTGTGCGGCAACCTGCGGCAGTGGATCATCTCGGCCGTCGGCGGCAAGCCCGACATCCGCATGCGCGATCGTGAGTTCGCCGCCCGCGGCGATATCGAAGTGGCGGACCTGCAAGAGCGGCTGCGCGCGACCGTCGAGGAGGCGGCCGCCGTGATCGAGTCTCTCCCGCCCGAGCGGCTTGCCGGGAAGGTACGCGTGCAGAATTACGAGGTCACCGTGCTCGAGGCGATCTATCACGTGGTCGAGCACTTCGCACAGCACACCGGCCAGATCATCTTCGCCACCAAGCTCCACACGCGCCAGGACCTCGGCTTCTACCGTCACCTGCAGCAGCCCAAGCACGCCGAGCCGACGCCGTAGTCCAGGGCCCCTGCGCCTGTGTCATGATTGCCTCGGGGCAGCCGGTGGCGAAAGAGTACGTTGAAAAGCTCGAGGGCGTTTTCCGAATCATCGGAACCCGGGTCTCTCTGGATTCACTCGTATACTGCTTTCGGGAAGGCCTGTCGCCGGAAAGCATTGCCGAAAGCTTTCCCGCTTTGACCCTGGAACAGATCTACGGAGCAATCACCTTTTACCTTGCGAACCAGGAGTTCGTCGATCAATACATGCAAAAGGGCGAGGAGTGCGCCGCTCAGCTCGCAACCGAGTCCCGCTCGCGCAATGCGGAATTGATCTCGCGACTGCTGCGCGCCCGTCATGAAAGTCAGATGCCAGGCTGACGCCGACCTGGACGCGCGCATACTGCGTGGTGTAAAGCGACCGCAACCGGAGGTGGATATCCGCACGGCCGCAGCAGCATCCCTGGTAAGTGTCTCTGACCTCGATGTATTGGCGGTTGCTGCCGAGGATGCCGTGTACTGGTCACTGCCCAGTTGTTTTCAGAGGTTCAATGATCAGCCGATCTAGCCCTGGTCTGGTGATTGTTATGAAGCCGTCGCCACTCGCGGCGGTCATCGATGACCTGGTCCTTATCTGGGCTGCATCCGAGGCCGAAGAATGGACCAATCGGACAGCCTGGCTGCCCTTCTGACCCGCTAACGCACCACGAGCTTCGCCAGCCCCGCATTCCCCGCCGAGTCGTAGACCCGCACGACCAGCAGATGCTCGCCCGCCGCCACCCCGTCCAGCCGCACAAGGAAGCGCTCTTCGCGCGAGTCGATGACGCTGTCCTCGGCCGCCAGCGGCGTCCAGGGACCCGCATCGAGCGAGTATTCCGCGCGGCGCAACGGCGACGCGGCATCGGCAGCCTCTACGGTGACCTCAACGCGCCCACCCTGGCGCTCGCCCGCGGCCGCCACCTGGACGCGCGGCGGAGTGCCGTCGAACAGCGCGGGCGAGCTCACCATCTCCGCTTCCCGCGCGCTCCCCCCCGGATTCGCGAGCCGGTCGGAGGCGACCACCCGGAACAGGTATTTCCCGTCGGCGAACACGTCACCTTCGAGCGTGAGGAGCTGCTCGGTCAGTCTGTCTTTGAGAAGCTTCCACTCGCGCTCTTCCTCGCCGCGGAAATAGACGGCGTAGACGAGCTTGTCCTCGTCCGGATCCTCGCCCTGCCAGACGATCTGGATCTGGTGCGTGAGACCGCGATTGATCGCCTGCGTCGGCGTACCGGCAGAGGTGGCGGGACCGGGCTCGGCAGTGTCGGTCACCGTCACCGAATAGTTGGCGGCGCCGGTGGACGGCGACGCTTGCGCTGAGGGGCGCGCCGCGGCCGCCGCCGTCGCCTGCGTGCTGACGTGAATGAACTTCACCGCGGGCGGGTTGTTCTGCGGCAGGTAAGATACGTTGACCGATCTGAGCTCCGGCGTCGCGCCCGCGGCGCCTCTGAACTCGGCTTTCCACTGGATAAAGCGCGCGTTCGGGCTCTTCACCGCCGAGCCGAGAGGATCCGAGAGCGGCTCGGACCAGTTGCTCCACGTCCGGTCCGGCCGCACCGAGTTGCCGGTGCGCGTGCGGAACACAACGCGCGTCCCGGTGGGCTGCTCCACGTGCCAGATCAGCTTGCCCCAGCGCGCCACCGACCCCGCATCGTGCACCGGCGATTCGTATTCGCCCTCAGTCCCCGTGCGATCGCCGAGCCGGAACAACTTGCCCATGCTGCTGGTGGCGGCGAGGATCGCGTTTCGCGACGGCAGCAGCCGCGTCGTTTCGCCTTCGCTCGTCTGGGCGATCAGGCTGACGCTCCGGTCCCCGGAGATGCGGTAAATGCGGCCCTGCGCATCCGTGGCAAACAACAGGTCATCGCCGGCGAGAGCGACATCGTAGGCGTTCTCGTCCCTGGATGTCCACAGCGTCTCCACTGTATTGTCCGGGTTGATGCGATAGAGCGCGGACTTCTCGGCGCTGAGATCGACCAGCGGCGCCGCCGCCATCACGGCAGCGGGCGGCGCCTGCGCCGGCTTCGAGGCATCCGCCTTGGGATTGACCTCGAGGCCGGCCTGCGCCTCTTCGGTGACCGTGATCGAGGTGCCCGGAGCGGTCACCTGCCTGGCGGGCGTTGCCCCCGGCTTCACGGGGGCCGCCGGCGACGTTCGCTGCGCGATCGAGCTGCCCATCGCAGCCACGTACAGCGAGCCGTCCGCGGCGCGCGCCAGCGATCTGATCTCGGCGAAATCCGAGTCGTATAGAGTGAATGCCTTGTCTTTCTCCGTCACCCGGTACAGGATGCCGTTCGGCTCGGTGCCGGCAAGCAGCGCACCTCCGCCGTCGAAGGCGAGGCTGGTGACGTGCGACTGTCCGCTCTCGTACCAGATCTCTCCCTTGCCTGTCGCGGTGATGCGGTAGACGCGCCCCTGGCCGCCGGTACCGGCGTAGAGAGCTCCATCGCTCGCCGCCGCGAGCGACCAGATGTAGCGCTCGCCGGGCGCGAAGTATTCCGCGGCCCTGCCGTTGTGGATCCGCCAGATCTTGCCGTCCGGCGAGGACCCGGCATACACTGCGCCGTCGGGCGCGACGGTCACCGCGAAGATCTCGGGCTCTGGCGCAGTCCACAGCAACGAGGCTCTGCCCGCTGGATCGATGCGGTAGAGGCGCCCGCGGTGCCCGGTGCCGAGATAGATGGAGCCGTCCGGTCCCTGCGCCACACTCCAGATGGCGTGCTGGTCGGAAGAGAAGACCGGCTCCAGGCGCGGCGCCAGCGCCAGTATGCCCTCCCGTCCAAGCGAGAGGCCGGTCATCCGCCCCTTCGCGAATTCCTGGTAGTCGTTCAACTCCCAGGACGTGGTGCCGGCGGCGGCGAGCAGTCCGGCCGCGGTCACCAGTCCGATCAGGGCGCGGCCGGTCATCCCTTGATGTCCACCTGCACGGTCTTGGAGCCGGTGACCACGTAATCTCCCACAGGCAGCTCGATTTGGGTCACTTTCGAGCTGCGCGGGATTACCGTGCCGCCCTGCTGCCGGGTGAGAATCGCGCCGATCGAGCCGGGTGGATCCGGCAGATCGTCGGCATCGATCTGGAATGCGGGGTTGGCGCGCCAGACGCGCACGTAGGCGTGGCGATTGCCGCGCAACCCGTTGAGGAAAGAGACTAGCTGGGCGGCCGGGCGCGGCTGCGCGAGCACCGCCTGCCGGCCCTCGAGGTTGTTGATGGTCGCGCCATCGGCCACCGTGAAGTAAAGCGGGCCGGCGGGAGCGCCCGTGGGCACTGCGTAGCGCGTGCGCTTGACCATTTCCGTGCCGTTGTCGCCCAGCAGCAGAGCCGCAATCTCGATCTCCTCGCCTGGACGCACCTCGCGCTTGGAGAGCCAGACCTGATCGATGTGGAGCTGTTTGCGGCCGGCGGCGGCGTCCAGCGTGAGCGATACGCTCTTCAGGCGCGGCGCGTCCAGGTTGTTCTGGAGCAGCCAGGCGAGCGGCACCGCGGTCGCGAGCGAAACCTGCATGGGTACGTTGAACTCGCCGGCGAACATGTTCTCGATCTCGAGCGGCTGCAGCCCACCGTCAAACTCCACCTTGCCCTTGATGCCGATGGTGGCCAGGCCGATGCCGCGTTCGGTGGCGTCAATCGCCGAGTAGACCGCCATCTGCAGCAGCAGCGGCGACAGCAGGCGGTCGTTGATCATCTCCATGCTGTACGACGAGCCGCCGGACACGCCGTGCACGCGGATGCTGACCGGCACCCCGCGGGTCCGCCTGCCGAGCCGGCCCGAGATCGCGGCGTTGGTATCCGACGAGATCGTCCCCAGCCATTCCCCCGTCGTCGCGATTTTGAACGACGTATTCAGGTTGGGCAGCAGGGCGATGACGCTGGCGCGCGCGAAGGGAAGCTCGGTGGCCCCGAGCGAGAGCAGGCGATGCCCGAAGGCCCAGACGCGGTCGCCTTCCACATGCGTGACCGTGCCGTCGGCCGCGATCGACATGTCGCCGCTGAGGAGCTGTACGCTGATCATCTCGCCGGGCTCGAGCGGCCGGCCGCTGCGCCGCGCCGCCGCCGCCGTCGACCCGCCGGAGATACCCTGCGCCGGTTCCAGCCCCAGGCCGCGAAGTTGGCCGGCGAAGCGCTCGAGCGTCGAGCGCGTGAAGCCGCTGAAAGACACCGGTGTGGCGATGTCGACCATGCGGCTGTCGCCGAAGCCAAGCGGCTGCGCGGGCGCAAATGCGGCCGCGAGGCTCTGGTCGTCCAGCGAGATGCGGCGCGCGGCCCGCCGCGCCGAGGCGACGCCGGGCCGCACCATCTCCTCGATCGGACGGATGGCGGCGATCGGCTCCTTCGAGAACGGGAATGCCATCGAGATGGCGCCGAGCAGTCTGCCGTCCACGTATACCGGGCTGCCGCTCATCCCCTGCAGCACGCCGGTGTTCTCGAGCGGACCGCCGGCAAGCCGCGCCAGGATCAGCGATTGGCCGGGCGCCTGGTTTTCGAGCACGCCGAGAATCGTTACACGAAATTCCTCGACGTGGTCGCCGGAAAATACGGTTTTGCCGGTCGCGTGCAAGCCGGGCCGCACATCTTTAATCGAAAAAAAGGGGCTTCTGCCCGCGGGCCGCGACCCGTGCTGCGCGAACCCCGCTGCCGCAAGCAGCAAAGCGAGCAGCGTCGCAAGGCTACAATAGGACCGTAGTTTACCGAAGACCACTATTCACTATTGTAGTTGCCGCCGGCAGCCTCGCGCTTCCGTTGCGCATGCAAACGGCGGCCGCCGGCCTGCGTTCGAGACTCTCCGCGGTTTCCGCCGCCGGCCCCGGATATGATGGATAACTGGATCTTATGAGCACTGCCGTGAATCCCGTCCCGGCCCCCGAAGCGCAGCAGGCGGCCGCCCAACGGCTGCCGGTGGCGCACATGCTCTGGTTTTTCGGGCTGCTGCTGCTTTGCTACGCGCCGGTCTTGTGGAGACTGGTCGTGCAGTGGAACACCGACGAGGACATGGGACACGGCTTCTTCGTGCCCGTGATCGCTGCCTACATTGCCTGGCAGAAGCGGCAGGAGTTGTTCGCGCAACCCATGCAGGCCAATACTCTGGGCCTGCTCGTGATGGGCTACGCCGCCTTGCAGGTGTACGTGGCTACGCTCGGGGCGGAGCTGTTCCTCGCGCGCACCGCGTTTGTCCTTTCTGTGATCGGCGTGACCTTGTACATGGGCGGGAAACATGCCCTCCGGACTCTGGCCTTCCCGCTCTTCCTCTTGTTCTTCATGGTTCCCATCCCGGCCGTGATCTACAACCAGATCACGCTCCCGCTGCAGCTCTTCGCCAGCCGGGTGGCCGCGAGCGCGCTCGAGCTCATGGGCATCCCGGTGCTGCGCGACGGCAACGTGCTCGAGCTGCCCAGTCAGAAGCTTTCCGTCGTCGAAGCCTGCAGCGGCATCCGTTCGCTGCTTTCGCTCTCATTCCTCTCGCTGGTCTATGGCTACTTCTTCGATAACAAGCGCTGGATGCGCGCCGTGCTGCTGGTCGCCACCGTGCCCATCGCCATCACCGCCAACGCCGCGCGCGTGACCCTGACTGGCGTGCTCAGCGAAACCGATCCCGAGCTGGCGCACGGACTCATGCATACGGCGTCGGGGTGGGTGATTTTCATGGTGGCGCTGGTGATCATGATCGGCGTCCACAAGCTCATCAATAGCCTCTACCGGGGATTTCATGGAAAAACTGGCGCCTAACGGCGGTTTTCTGGCAAGCAGACAGGCTCGCATCCTGTCGTTGTTCCTGATCGTGCAGGCGGTGCTCTTTTACAGCATCTCGCACGGCGAGAACATCCCGGCCAAGCGCCCGCTCAGCGAATTGCCGCATCGGGTGGCTTCCTGGCAGATGGTGCAGGAAGGCGTCGTCGAAAAAGAGGTCCAGGACGTGCTCCGCGCCGATGAAGTCCTGACGCGCTCCTACGCCTCGCCCGGCACGCCCGTCGCCGCCAACCTGTTCGTCGCGTTTTTCAAATCGCAGCGCACCGGCGTGGCGCCGCACTCGCCGAAAAACTGCATGCCGGGCGCCGGCTGGGTGCCGACACGCTCCGACACCGTGCGCGTGGCCATTGCGGGCCGGCCCGACATCGAGGTCAATCGCTACATCGTGCAGAAGGGCGGCTCCAAAAGCGTGGTCCTCTACTGGTACCAGTCCCGCGATCGCGTGGTGGCAAGCGAATATACCGCCAAGTTCTACGTCGTGGCCGATGCGATCCGTTACAACCGCACGGATACTGCCCTCGTCCGGGTGACCGTGCCGGTGATGGAAGACGCAGCCGCGGCGGAACAAATCGCCATCCGTTTCGTGCAGGACGTTTTCCAGCCCTTGCGCCAGTACCTGCCTGCTTGATGCCTCGCGCCCTGGCGGTTCCGTTCTGCCTCGCGGTGGCCCTGGCACAGGCGCCGCCGCCGGCTCCGCTGCCCTCGGCTGCGCCGCCCTCGGCCGTGGCCGCCCAGGCCGGCCGGAGCGACCGGCATCGCAACGATCAGCTCGCAAAGGCGATCGACGACCTGCAGTGGCGGCTGGCGCTCGGCGACCTCGCGGCAGTCGACAAGGTACGCTACACCAGCCTGCCGCCCGCGAAGCAGCCCAATCCCACAGCCCAGGGCGCCGGCAATCCCGTCATCATTCCGGCCTATACCTTTATTCCCCGGAAGCTCGACCGGTCGAAGAAGCACCCCCTGATCGTGTTTACCCATGGCGGCGTGCACAGCAACTTCGCGAGCGGCAGCTATGTGCATATCGTGCGCGAGCTGCTCGAGCAGGGCTACGTCGTTCTCGCGCCCGAATACCGCGGCAGCACCGGCTACGGCGCCGGCTTCTACGACCTCATCGACTACGGCGGGCGCGAGATCGATGACGTGCTCGAAGGCCGCCGCTGGATGATCGAGCAGTATAGCTTTCTCGACCCTGGGCGTGTGGGCGCGATCGGCTGGAGCCACGGCGGTCTGATCAGCCTGCTCATGATCTTCCGCCAGCCCGAGGCGTTCGCCGCCGCTTACGCCGGCGTGCCCGTAAGCGACCTGGTGGCGCGCATGGGTTACAAATCCGGCGCCTACCGCGCCATCTTCTCCGCCCGCGGGCACATCGGCAAGACAGCCGAAGAAGATGTGCAGGAGTACCTGAGGAGGTCCCCGGTCTCGCACGTCCGCAACCTGGCCACACCGCTGCTCATTCACACGAACACGAACGATGAGGACGTGAACGTGCTGGAAGTGCAGCGGCTGATCGCGGCGTTAAAAGCCGAAGGCAAGAAATTCGAGTACAGGATCTATCAGAACGCCCCGGGCGGGCACGCCTTCAACCGCATCGACACGAAGCTCGCCAGGGAATCCCGCGCCGAGATCTACGCCTTTCTCGCGCAGTACCTGAAGCCGGGGCAGTAGCCTTCGTGGGCTCGGCCCGGCAGCCCAAAGCGGCTGTGCGCGATCTCGCGGCGCGGTCCTCGCCCGAGTTATGGCCTCACCCCTGGCGGATCGCGTTGAGTTGCAGAAACATCAGCAAAAATGAGATCGCCGTCAGCAGCACGCAGATGCCGCCGAGCACCTCCCAGAGGCGGTCGCGCCATGTGGGGATGACGCTGGGAAGACCCGCAATCCAGCCGCCGGCGAATCCCGCGGCGAAGCCGCCGAAATGCGCCGCGTTGTCGATCGCGAATCCCGGCAGCAGACCGATCACCACACCGTAGACGGCCCACTGAATGTACTGGGATTTTATCTCCTCGCCGAGCGCGCCGCGCGTGCGGACCCCCAGCGCGATCATGACGCCAATCAGTCCGAAGAGGCCCGCCGACGCCCCGATGGAATTGGCCGGGCTCCACAGCGTGCTGGCGAAGAAACCGGCCACCGTCGCGAAAAAATAAAGAAACAGGAAGCGGCTGGTGCCGTACAGCGACTCCACTTGCGTGCCCAGGCTCATCAGCGCCCAGGAGTTCATGAAGATGTGGAAAATGCCGCCGTGCAGAAACCCCGCGGTGATCAGGCGCCACCACTGCCCGGCGGCGATCGCCGGTACGTACTTCGAGCCGAACAGCGCCAGCACGCGGCCGTCGATATCCCAAAAGCCGCCGCCGAGCTTGACGGTAAACACCGCGGTCGCGAGGTAGAGGCCGAAGTTGATCAGCAGGATCACCAGCGTGGCAAACTCGACGTTCGCCAGCCAGCCGCCCGAGGAAACACGCGGGCGCAGGGTCGCAGACCGCCGCCGCGGCGACATCTCGGCATTGCAGTAAGGGCAGACGCGCTCACCCGCGTTGATAAAGGCCCGGCAGTGCGGGCACATACGGTGGGAGGACACTGCAACAATTGTAGTGCGCGCAGTTCCAGCGGCCGCTCGCTTGCAGGTGATCTGGTCCAGGCGCAAAGTACCGCGCGCGAAAGACGTCGCCGGGCGCGGAAGCAGCGGCGTGGCCCGCGACGACCCACCGGCGGCGGCAATCCCGGCCTCACGGCAGCGGGCGGCGTAATCCTGTTCCTCCCCCGTGCCGTCATGCCATGATGATGGGCGTAATGGCGCAGCAGTTCACGGCAGCCGCCCGTCTTCTTGCCCCTGCGGGCGATTTCAACGCCTGGGTCAACGCCGAGCAGAGGCGCGTCTATCTGCTGTGCCTGCGCTTATTGCGCGACCGCGACGAAGCGAATACCGCGGCGCAGGATGTCTTTTTGAAAGCCTATCGGGCGGTGCAGCGGGGGCAGACCGATTCCCTCGAAGAACCGGCGAAATGGTTGACCCGGGTGACGGTGAACGTGTGCCTGGACCGGCTGCGGTCCCGGCGCTGGCAGTTCTGGCGGCGCTGGCGGGCACACGCGCAAGAGGCCGACGCGGTCTATCGAAGCGCGGCTTCGGCGGCCCCCAGCCCCGAAGATTATCTGTTCGCGGCGCAGATCCGCGAGCGGCTGGACGCGGCGCTCGCGCGGCTCACCGATCGCCAGCGGGCGGTGTTTGTGCTGAAGCACTATGAGGACCGGAGCCTCGAGGAAATCGCCCATGCGCTTGGACTCGAGATCGGCAGCGTCAAGTCGCACATGGCGCGCGCGCTCGCCAAGCTTCGCGGGGAGTTGCGCGATCTCTACGGCGCGATTGAGAGCGAAACATGACGGCCAGGCATTCAACGGACGATGAATTGATCGAGCGGCTGTACGGTCTGCGCACTGCGGACGATCACTCGAAGCACTGCGCCGGATGCGCGGCGCGGCTCGCGGCGATGGCGCGCCGCAAATCACTCGCGGCGCGGCCGCCGGACCTCTCACCGGCCTTTCTCGCCGGGCAGAGAGCGGCGCTCGAAGCACGCATTGCGCGCCCCGGGTGGTTTCCCTCGTGGCGCGCGATGAGCCTGCTCACTGGCGCGACCGCCGTGCTCGCCGCCATCCTGATCTTCCGGCCCGTACCGCGGAATCCGCAGCCGCGCCAGGTCTCGGACGCGCAGTTGTTCGCCGACATTTATACGGCAGTGCAGGACGTGGAGCCCCGCGCGGCCGAGCCCATCCATGCTTTGTTCGCGGAGCAGAAATGAAGTACGCCTTTCTATTCGTATGCCTCGCGGTTGCGGCAATGGCGCAGCCGCCCCGTTTGTTCTTCCCGTTTTGGGATGGCCCGCTCGCGCGCGACTTGAACCTGACCGAGCAGCAGCAGCAGCAGATCCGCGAGACCGTGCGCGAGCACCGCGACCGCCTCATCGATCTCCGCGCGGCGCTCGAGAAGGCTGAGGGCGAGCTGGAGGACGCGTTCAACGAGGAGCGCCTCGATCAGGGCCGCGCCAACCAGGCCATCGAGCGGCTGGCGGCCGCGCGCGCCGAGCTGACTCGTGCGTTCTCGCAGATGAGCCTGAAGCTCCGGGCCGCGCTGACCTCCGGGCAGTGGCGCGAGCTGCAGAAGCGGCGCCCCCACGGTCCGCCCGGCCCCGGCGGTCCGCGCATGCGCCCCGGACCCGAAGGTGACCGCGGCCAGCCCGGACCCGGGGGCGGGCCCCCGCCCCGCCGCGAGTTCTAGCTACTTTCCGGCGCAAAATACCACTCCCCAGGGGTCGCGGATTGGTAACGTGTTGATCGTACTGAGCCGCGCGCGTGAGCGAGTGACCCATTTCATCCGTTTTGGGCAATTTTTGCGCCGCAAAGTGGCGAGTTCGCATTTCGTCAAACATCAGCGAAAGCGACGCTCAAATCCTCCGGAAACGCGGCGACTGCGACGCGCTCGAATAACTGCGGCCTGCCACGGCCCTGGCCGGTGATCGCCCATTCTCCCGTCGGCCGGACGGGAGCTGGCGTGGACAGCATTCACTCGCCGGCTCGAACACGTTGAAGTAGATACAGACCGCGTAGTGGTCCGGCAATCGGCCCGCTTACTGCTCGGAGAGGAGGTCCTCATGAGTCGAGAACCGATGCAATCAAATGAACGCGTCCGGAACTCCGGAAGGGAGAACGACATGCACGGGGCGGAAAAATCAGCGCTCGGGCGCCGCGCTTTTCTGGGCGGCGCTGCCGCGTCAATTGGCGCAATGGCCGCGGCTGTTGCCCCAATTGTTCTCCCGCGCCCGGCGGCGGCAGCAAAGCCCGGTACAGGTGCTACTCGCAATCCACTGCAGATTCCCCCGTCCTTGAGTGTGAGTGGCTCTCTGCAGGCCCGACCCGAGTCAGTAGATCTCGGCGGAGGGAAACTCTCGGCCGCGCTGGCCTACAACGGCACGCTTCCGGGGCCGACGATTCGTGCGAACCGAACCGACGCGGTCAACATCCAGTTCAGCAATTTTCTGCCGGAGGAGACCACCGTACACTGGCACGGCATGGTCGTTCCCACCGCCGCAGACGGCCACCCCCGCGACGCCATCGCCTCCGGAGCAGCTTACACCTATTCCTTCAACATCAATCAGCGCGCTTGCCTGAACTGGTACCATCCACATCCTCACATGAGAACTGGGGAGCAGGTTTGTCTCGGGCTCGCCGGCGCTTTCATCGTGAATGACGCGGAAGAGGCTGCGCTCGGCCTGCCCTCCGGCGCCCACGAGGTTCCGCTGATCGTGCGAGATGCAAATCTTAACCGGGCGGGCGATCTTACTTACAATCCGACCTCGTCCGGATTTAACGGCAAAATCCCGCTGGTCAACGGCACGCGCGATCCGAAACTCGATGTCGACGCCGCTCTGTACCGCTTCCGCGTGCTCAATGGCGCGAACGCCCGGGTTTTCCGGCTCGCTCTCAGCAACGGCGCGCCGTTTACGGTCATTGGCAACGACGGCGGCCTCCTGGAGACGGCCGCCCAGGTGGCGCAGATTGAGTTCGGGCCCGGCGAGCGCCTGGATTTGATCGTTGATTTCCGCGGGCTGGTCGGCGCCAGCATCATGCTGCGCGACCTGGATGCCAGGTGGGACCTGCTCCAGTTCAACGTGACGCAGTTCGTCAGCGCATCGGGATCCATTCCGGTCGGTCGTCTCTCCGTCATCACGAGGCTTTCCAACCCCGTGGCGACGCGCTTCTTCTCCTTCGACGGCATGAGCCGGATTAACGGGAAACAATACG
>JACOTZ010000443.1 GCA_016178155.1 Acidobacteriota bacterium | reverse complement strand
TGGGGCAGGCCCTCGGCCTGCGGCGGCCTCTCAGGCCGCCTTCCAGCTTGGCCGGCTGAGAGCCGGCCGCAGCCTGAGAGGCTGCCCCACAAGACTTGACACAGGCCAGAATTGGCATGGTTATTTCCTGACGAGCACTAAACGGACGCAAGACGAATTATGCTCCATCGCCGGGGCCTGGCCGTACGCTGAACAGCGTGGAATTTTCGCTTCTGACTTCTGGTTTCTTTCCAGAAACTCGCACGCCCTCTGTTGCGCGGAGACTGCGGCGCGAGTTTCCGGCTCGATGTAACCGCGGCCTGCCCGGCGGTTAGCCGCTGTCTTCTCTCTCTGTCTTCGACGGATTTTGATAGCCTACTCCCATGTCTCCCAGCCAGATCAGCCGCCGGGCCCTTGCCGGGCTGCTCGCCGCACCTGCGCTGCGGGCTCAGCTCGCCTCCGGACCCGCGCCTGACGAATCGCACATCGGAAGCCTCTACCCGTTTGTCCAGAAGCAGGCCGACTCGTCGCCAGTCGCGCTCTCCTTCCTGCGGCCCGAGTTTCGCTCGCTCAAAGAGTGGCAGCCGCGCGCCCGGCGGCGTGTCTTTCAACTGCTCCACTACGCCCCTCCACCCGTGAAGCCGGAGCCGCAGCTTGTCCGGCGCACCGACCGCGGCGATTACGTCGAGGAGTACCTCACGTTCCGCACCACTCCGGATGTCCGCGTCCCCGCCTACGTGCTGGTGCCCAAGAACGCGAAGCGCGCGCCGGGTATCGTAGCGCTGCACGACCACGGCGGCTTCTATCTCTGGGGCAAAGAGAAGATCGTTGCGCAGGACGGCGAGCACCCGGCTCTGACAGAGTTCCGCAACCGCTACTACGGCGGCCGCGGCATCACCGCCGAGCTCGCCCGCCAGGGGTACGTGGTCGTCGCCATCGACATGTTCTATTGGGGCGAGCGCCGCCTGCTCTACGGCGCCGATCCGCCGGCTATCCGCAATCGCACGAACGAGCTGACCAGCGACGATATCTCCGCGTTCAATCGCCGCTGCCAGCAGAACGAGCAGCTCGTCGCGCGCAGTCTCTTTGCGGCGGGCATTACCTGGCCCGGCGTCATCCTCTGGGACGATATCCGCGCCGTCGACTATCTCGCCTCGCGTCCCGAGGTCGATCCCCAGCGGCTCGGCTGTGTCGGCCTGTCGGTCGGCGGTTACTACAGCTACCTGCTCTCGGCTCTCGAACCGCGCATCAAGGCCGCGGTCGCGGTCGGCTGGATGACCTCGTACCCGCACCAGATAAAACGGCAGGTCATCAACACCATCGGGCTCACATTTCACATCCCCGGGCTCTACCGCGACCTCGACTATCCCGACCTCGCCGCGCTCACCGCTCCGCGCGCCCTCATGGTCATCAACGGATCGCAGGACGGCCTGTTTCATCCCGGCGGCGTCAAGGCCGCGTTCGAAAAGGTCAACGCCTGTTTCAAAAAAGCCGGGGCCGCCGATCGCGTCAGCACCCGCATGTACGATGCGCCGCATCAATTCAACCTGGAGATGCAGGGCCACGCCTGGGAGTGGCTCAAGAAATGGATATGAGACGCGCCCTCGTCCTTCTCCCGCTGTGCTTTCGCCTGATCGCCGGCCCCGAGCCCGAGCTTTGGCCTCGCGCCTCCTACGATCCGCGCATTCCCGATTTTCGCAAGGTGCTCGGCTACCACCCCGGTGAGCGCATCACCTGGCACGCAAATATCCTGAAGTACCTCGAAGCGCTCGCCGCGGCCGAGCCCAAGCGCATGCGCATCTTCGATTACGGCAAAACCTGGGAGGGCCGGCGGCTGATTTACGCCGTCATCGGCTCGGAAGCGAATATCGCACGCTTGCCCCGGATCAAGGCCGCCATGCAGCGCCTCGCCGATCCTCGCAACACGCCCGAATCGGAGGCCCGCAAGATCATGGCCGGACTTCCGGCGCTCATCTGGCTTGCCTATGGCGTTCATGGCAATGAGATCTCGTCAGCCGAAGCCGCCATGTACACGGCTTACCATCTGCTCGCCTCGCGTGACAAGGCCGTTGCCGGGATTCTCTCGAACGTCGTCGTCTTGCTCGATCCGCAGCAGAACCCGGACGGGCGCGACCGCTTCGTCCATAACTTCGAGATCGCCGAAGGCATCGAGCCCAATGCCAGCCCCGCGGCTGCCGAGCACAATGAGCCCTGGCCCGGCGGCCGTACCAATCACTACTACTTCGATCTCAACCGCGACTGGTTCGCGCTGACCCAGCCCGAAACGCGCGGCCGCGTCAAGGTCATGCAGGAGTGGTTTCCCCTGGTCATGGTCGACCTGCACGAGATGAGCTCCGATTCCACTTACTACTTCGCTCCCGAGGCCGACCCGTTCAACCCGCATCTCACCAGGGACCAGCGCGAGAGCCTGAGCTGGTTCGGCAGGAACAACGCGCGCTGGTTCGACCGTCTCGGCTTCACCTACTTCACGCGCGAAGTGTACGACGCCTTTTTCCCCGGCTACGGCGCGAGCTGGCCGGCGTACTACGGCGCCATCGCCATGACCTACGAGAACGCTTCCGCGCGAGGCCTGGTTATGCGCCGCCGCGACAACTCCATCTTTTCGTTCCGCGACACCGTGCGCCGGCACTTTATCGCCTCCATCTCGACCGCCGAGACCGCCGCCGCGAACCGCGAGAAGCTGCTCGAGAACTTCTATAAGTACCGGCAGAGCGCCATCCAGGAGGGCGGCACTGAAAGCGTGCGCGAGTACATCCTGCCGCGTCGCGGCAACGTCTCGGCGGTCGACAAGCTCGCCGCGACCCTCCTCGAACAGGGCGTCGAGATTAAGGTCGCGGGCGGGCCGTTCCGGGCGGGAGACAAAGAGGTGCCCGCGGGCAGCTATGTCATCCCGCTCGCCCAGCCCGCCAAGCGGCTCATCCGCACGCTTCTCGATCCCAACGTCCCCATGGACGAAGCCTTTGTCAAAGAGCAGGAACGCCGGCGCCGCATCAGGCTGCCCAGCGAGATCTACGACGTCACCGCCTGGTCGCTGCCCATGCTCTACAACATCGAGCTGATCGCTGGTTCCGGGCCGTTGCCGGCTAACCTGACGCCCCTGACACGGGAGGCGCTGCCCGGGGGCCGCGTCGCCCCAGGCGACGCATCGGTCGCCTACCTGGTGCCCTGGGGTACTTCGGCGGCCGCGCGTTTCCTCACCGCTGCGTTGCGTCGCCGTGACCTTCCGGTGTATAGCAGCGATCGCGAGTTCACCCAAAACGGCCGGCGCTACCCGCGCGGGACGCTGATCCTCCCGTCCGCGGAAAACCCCGGCGGCCTCAGCGCCGCGGTTCCCGAGCTTGCCCGCGCCTCCGGCGCGGAAGTCCACACTACCGATACCGGGTGGGTCGAGGAAGGTGTCAATTTCGGGTCGCGCCACGTCTTTCGCGTCACCGCGCCCGCCGTTGCCATCGCCTGGGATCGCCCGACTTCGGCGTATTCCGCCGGCCACACGCGCTTCGTTCTCGAGCGGCAGTTCAATTACCCGGCGACTGTCGTGCGCACCCGGATGCTGGCATCGAGCGATCTCGCGCGTTTCCAGACCATCATCCTGCCCGAAGGCAATTCGAGCGAGTACTTCACCACTCTCGGCGCGGACGGAGTGCGCCGGCTCAAGGACTGGGTCTCTTCCGGAGGCACGCTCGTTGCGATTGGCTCGGCGGTCAGCTTTCTGGCTGACGCGCGGGTTGCATTGCTTGCGGTTCAGGCCGAATCGCTCGCGCGGCCGCCCGAGCCCGGCAAGCCGGCCGAGCCGGCCAAACCGCCGGCCGCTGTCCCAGCCGCCCAACCCACGGATGCGCCTAAGCCTGCCCGCGCCCCTGGCCGCATTTTCGCCACGCGCGAGGATTACGAAAAGGCGATCCGCGCCGACACCGAGCCGCCTGACGCCGCGCGCGGCGTCCTCGTCAAGGCCGCGCTCGACCAGGACCATTGGCTGACCGCCGGCGCCGGCGACTCCGTGTACGCACTCGCCAACGGCAGTCTGATCTTTACCCCGATCAAGCTCGACAAGGGCATCAACGCCGGCCTCTACGCGGCCCCCGGCCAGCTCGTCGCGAGCGGCTATTTGTGGGAGGAGAACCGCAAGCAGCTCGCCCACAAGCCGTTCCTTCTCATTCAGAACGAAGGCCGCGGCCAAGTGATCGGTTTCACCGCCGACCCGAACTTCCGCGCCTATATGGACGGCCTCGGCATCCTATTCCTGAACGCCGTCTTTCGCGGCCCCGCGCACTCGCGGCCCGCGCCGTAACACTCAGGCAGACAGGACGCACCCGCGGGCGTACGGACGCGCGGCGAGGCGGCTGGGAACCCACAGACAACATCCCCTCGTCCACGTCACCGTCGCAGCCGATACGTGTAGGTCGCGAAGTCAAAATCGTATCGGCTCCGCTCCGGCACCGGCGGCACGCTCGATTTCGGCATCCACTTTGCCAGTTCACGCTTCAGATCGGCGTGCCTGGACTCTCCCGCGATGTTCGTGAACTCGTTCGGATCATTTACACAGTCGTAGAGCTCCTCGCCGCCGTCGCGATAGCGGATGTAGCGCCAACGCTCGGTGCGCACGGCATGATTGCCCGGCAGATAGGTGATCACCGCCGGATTCCGTTTCGCTGATGCGTCGCGCAGCACCGGCACCAGGCTGGTTCCCTCGAGGTCGCTCTTGCGCGGCAGCCCACACATCTCCACCAGAGTCGGATACAGGTCCAGCAGTGTAACCGGCTGCCCGCGGTCGCGCCCGGTCTGCCGCACACCCGGACCGGCGAAAATCAGCGGCACGTGCGTCGACCTCTGCCACAGGGTCGACTTATGCCAGTGCTGCTTCTCGCCGAGATGCCAGCCGTTGTCGGACCAGAATACGACGATGGTATTGCGGCTGTGCGGGCTCGCATCGAGCGACGAAAGCACCCGCCCGATCATCGTGTCGGCGAACGAGATACAGGCGAGATAGGCGCGCACCGCCTCGCGCCACTTCCCCTCCCGGACAATGCGTTCGTGCTCGTCACGACGGAACGCCGCCATCTGCTGTCCGACGGGCGGGATATCGGCAAGATCGTTCTCCCGAGTCTCCGGCAGCCGGACCTTGCTCTCGGGATACAGGTCGAAATAGTTGTTCGGCGCGAACATCGGGATGTGCGGATGCCAGAGACCGATGGCCAGAAAAAACGGCTTCTCGTGCCGGCGTCCGAGGACCTGGGCGGCGTAATCGACGGCCCGCATATCGCCGTACTCCTGCTCTCTGTACGGCAGCACCCCCCAGTCGAATTCGCCCGGAAAATTCGTCAGCCCGTTGAAGGGATGGCCGGGCGGCGCGGGGATCTTTTTCACCCATGGGTACCATTCCGTGCGGCGATACCACGGGTCGTCGAACACCTGCAGCTTGAACTCGTCCCACTGGTCGGGCGGGTTGAATCCCGCGACGTGGTGGAACACCTTGCCGGCGCCCGCGACGTGATAGCCGTTCCGCCGGAAATACATCGGCAAAGTGACGATGTCCGGCAGCGCCGGCCGCCAATATTGGTCGTTGTTGTAGACGCCCGTCGAGTGCGCCGCGCGGCCGGTAAGCAGCGCGGTGCGCGAGGGATTGCACAGCGGAGATGCACAATGCGCGTTGCTGAACAGGACGCCCCGGCGGGCCAGCCGGTCGATGTTCGGCGTCTGGACGCCGGGGTAGCCGCGCAGGCAGCCGACCCAGTCGTTCATGTCATCGACCGACAGCAACAGAACGTTCGGATGCGTATCGGCGGCGCTTGCGGCCGTTCCGGCGGCCGCGGCCAGGAGATCCCGTCTTCTCATGGCTCATAGAATACGCCACGGCGGCGCCGTAACACGCAGGCGGGAAGGACGCGCCCGCGGGCGCACTCGACAGCGCCTCGAGAACGGCGAGCGTCCGACTCGCCTACGCCGCCTTCACCTCCGTCCACAGACGATCGCGCAGACGCTGCAGCTCCGGTGTCGCCGCCTGCGCCCACTCTCCGCGCGCCATCACCTCGGGGGGCGGGTAGAGCTTCGGGTCTTCGCGAATCGACAGCGGCAGCAGTCTGCGAGCCGCCGCGTTCGCGGTGGCCGTCCGCGTCGCCGTCACGATCCCGGCCGCCACGTCCGGCCGCAGCAGGTAGTTGAGGAACGTATGCGCCAGCTCTCGCCGCCGGCTCTCCCGCAGGATCACCGCGTTATCGTGATACAGCAGAAACCCGTCGGCCGGAAACACGAAGTCCACCTGCTTCGAAGCCGCGATCGCCTGCTGCGCCGTCGTCGACCACAATTGCGCGGCGAGCACGTCGCCCGCCACCACGTGATCGGTGACTTCCGCATTGATATACGCCCGCAGCAGCTCTTTCTGTTCGATCGCCTCCTGCTGCGCTTTGCCCAGCTCCTCCGGCCGCGTCGAGTTCAACGAGTAGCCGAGCTTCTTGAGCGCAGCTCCGAAGACTTCGACCGCGTCGTCGAGCATGGTCATGCGCCCCTGCCAATGCGGATTCCACATGTCCTCCCAGGCGCGCGGCGCCGGCTCGAGCGACCGATGGAAAGCGATCCCCGTGCCACTCCACATGTAGGGCACGCAGTGCTCGAGCTTCGGGTCCCACTCCGGGGCACGGAACTCCGGCTCCAGGTTCACAAGGTTCGGCAGCAGTCCCTGATCGACCGGCGCCAGCAGCCCGTACTCGCGCATCGGACGGATGTAGTAGTTCGAGGGGAACACCACGTCCCACCCCGAGTTGCCGCTCATGACGCGCGCCAGCATCTCCTCGTTGCTTTCGTAAATGGCATAGCGCACATGCACGCCGAACTCGCGCTCGAAGCCCGGGATCGTGCCGGGCGCCACGTAGTTCGACCAGTTGAACACGTTCAGCCGCGGGCGCCGGTCGCGCGCGCAGCCGGCCGCGCCCGCCAGTCCCATCAGGAACAGCGTGCGCCGCCTCATTTCTCGCGCAGCCTCTCGGATATCACGATTACCGTCCCCAGCGCGACTACGATCAGCGTCGAAATCGCATTCAGCACCGGATTGGGACCGCGGCGGGCCATCGCGTACATCACCATGGGCAGCGTCTCGGAATCCACGCCCGCTACCATGCTCGTGATCACGTAGTCGTCGAAGGAGATGGTGAACGCGAGCAGCCCGGCCGCGATCACGCCCGGCAGGATCAGCGGCAGGGTCACGTGCCGGAATGCCTGCCAATCGGTCGCGCCCAGATCCAGCGCCGCTTCCTCGAGCGACGCGTCGAAGGTGCGCAGCCGCGCCAGCACCACGATCACGACGTAGGCAACCGAGAACGCCACGTGCGCCAGGATGACCGTATGCATCCCGAGTTGCAGGCTCAGAAAGCGGAATATCCACTGGAAAAACGCCAGCAGCGAGATGCCCATCACGATCTCCGGCGTCACCAGCGACAGGTAGAGCGACGTCGACAGCACCGGTGCGTCGCGCTTCCACAGGCCATAGGCGGCGAGCGTTCCGATCGCCGTAGCGGCCAGTGTTGCCGCCGTGGCGATGATCAGGCTGTTCATCGTGGCCTCGGCCAGATGCGTGTCGCGCAGGGTCGCCCGGTACCACTCGAGCGAGAATCCCTGCCAGTTGGTGAAGCGCGACGCATTCACGCTGAAGACCGCCAGCACAGCCAGGGGCAGATGCAGGAACGCATACGCCCCCGCGGCGTACAGCCCCAGCAGGCCAGGCGTCCGGCGCTGCCCGGTCCTGCTCACACCAGCCGCTCCCCCCGGCGCAACAGCACCAGCAGAATTATCATCACGATGGCCATCAGCAGCAGCGACACCGCCGAGCCGAACGGCCAGTCCCGCGCGGTCGTGAACTGGTTCTGAATCAGGTTGCCGGCGAGCACCGTCTTGCCGCCGCCCAGCAGGTCCGGCGTCAGGAACGCGCCCAGGCAGGGAATGAACACCAGCAGCCCTGCCGCGAGAAATCCAGGCGCGCATAACGGCACGATCACATGCGTGATCGCGGTCACCGGCCGCGCGCCCAGGTCCGCCGCGGCTTCGAGCAGGGCCGGATCCAGGCGCTCGAGCGTCGCATAGAGAGGAAGCACGACGAACGGAAGATACCCGTACACCAGCCCGAGCAGCACCGCGCCGTCGTTATAGAGCAGCGGCAGCGGCTCACGAATGACGCCCAGGCTCAGGAGAGCGGTGTTGATCAGCCCGGTGTCGCGCAGCAGAAAAATCCAGGCATAGGTGCGCACCAGGAAGCTGGTCCAGAACGGCAGGATCACAAGCTGCAGATACAGGTGCTTCCGCCTGCCCGCGCGCGAGATGAAGAGCGCCAGCGGAAAGCCGAGCAGCAGGCAGAAGAAGGTCGCCGCGCTCGCCATCACGAAGGTGCGCAGAAGGATCATCCCGTAGAGCGGGTCGAACAGCCGCTGGTAGTTCTCCGCCGTGGCCTGCCAGATCACGCCTCCATAGGCGCCGCGGCTCAGCAGGCTGTACACCCAAATGATGGCGAGGGGAGTCAGGAACAGCACGCCGGTGACTGCCCATGCCGGGGCGAGAAACAGCCGCCGCAGCCGCTTCACCGGTCCTCCACAAGCGGCAGCTCATCGGCCGCGTTCCAGCAGACGTGTATCCGGTCGCCCGGCCGAAACTCCGCGCCGGGCGGCAGTTCCGCGACGGCCGTCTCGCCCGACTCGAGCCGCGCCTCGAGCTGCACCACATTCCCCAGAAACGTCGTACGCTCGACCACGCCACGCGCCCACTTTAGATCAGGCTGCGGCGGATCCTTTGTCGCCCGCGTCAGCTCCGGCCGCACGCCCACCCCGTTGATCCAATTCACCGCCCCCAGAAAACCCGCGACGAAGCGCGTCCGCGGCTTGAGATAGATCTCGCGCGGCGTCCCGACCTGCTCCAGACGCCCTCGATTCACCACCGCGATCTGGTCGGACAGCGAAAGTGCCTCTTCCTGGTCGTGCGTGACGAACAGAAACGTGATGCCGATGCGCTTCTGCAACTGCTTCAGCTCGGCGCGCACCTGCTTGCGCAGCCGCGGATCGAGCGCCGAGAGCGGCTCGTCGAGCAGCAGCAGATCCGGCTCGAGCACCAGCGCGCGCGCCAGCGCCACCCGCTGCTTCTCCCCGCCCGAAAGCTGCGCCGGATACCGCGACTCCTTGCCCGTGAGCTGCACCAGCTCGAGCACCTTGCGGACGCGCCCGGCGGTCTCGCGGATGCTGTGTCGCCGCAGCCCGAATTCGACGTTCGACTGCACGGTCAGGTGCGGAAACAGCGCGTAGCTCTGAAAAACCGTGGTGACGTTCCGCTGGTAGGGTCGTAAGTGCTCGATTCGCCGGCCGTTCAGCCAAATCTCGCCCGAGGTCGGCTGCTCGAATCCCGCCACCATGCGCAGGGTCGTTGTCTTCCCGCACCCGGACGGCCCCAGCAGCGCAAACAGCTCCCCCCGAGGCACACGGAACGACACGTCGTCGACGGCGACGTGGGTGGGGAATTTCTTCGTGACCCCGCGCAATTCGAGCACGGCGTCTGGTTCGGCCATGGCCTCGCGGCTCCTAGCTCGTTCCCGGACACTCACAGGGCGCGGCGCGAACCAGCCGGATCTATCGAGACTTTACCGCCGCCAGCCAGTTGACCACCACCGTGAGCGCCGAGTCGCCTGTTTGGCGCGTATCTTTGCTGATCAGAAACCGCTGCCCGTCGGGCGCGACCGCAAACGTCCAGCCAAACGGGCCTGCAGGGTAGCAGGCGCGAGTGGCATTGAGCTTCATGCAAGTGTACCGTGATTCCACTACACTGTGCCTCGATCGGCGCGGAGGCGTCACATTGATGCCGCACGGGAGGGCAGTGCCCTCATGTGGCCGGTGCCTATCTCAGGTTGAGGTGAGACTCGATTCGCGACAGCCGCGTGTCCAGCTCGGCGAATTTGTGGAGGAGCATCTCCTCAACGCGCCGGAGGTTGGCATCCTGCCGCTCGCCTGCGCGCGGATCACCTCGCGCAGATCGCCGATGCTGTGCTTGAGGCCGTTGATGCGCTGATTGTTCAGCAGGACGCCGATCATGACCACGAGCAGTGTCAGGGCGGGCGTGACAGCCACAGCGATAGAGAACTGTTTTCCAAGGCTGCCTGGGGTGCCTGGAGGGGCTCGAACCCTCGGCCACCGGAACCACAATCCGGCGCTCTACCAACTGAGCTACAGGCACCGTACGTACCGAGGATAACATGCGGC
>JACOTZ010000442.1 GCA_016178155.1 Acidobacteriota bacterium | reverse complement strand
TAGATCTCGCCGTTGAACACCAGGACGTGGCCGCCGCAGCGCAGCGGCTGATCGCCGCCGTGCAGGTCAATGATCTTCAGCCGCACGGCTCCGAGCGACACGGCAGCGCTTTCATAGACGCCCGACTGATCGGGCCCGCGATGCGCGATCCGCCGCACGGCCTCGCGGATGACCGACGGATCGGGGCGCGAATCAAGATGCGTGAAGCCGGCGATGCCGCACATTACTCGTACCTCAGCGCCTCCACGGGCGAGATGCGCGTCGCGTTCCGGGCGGGGTAGAGTGTGGCCACGAAGCTGACGGTCAGGGCGATGGCCGCAACCCAGACGCCGTCGAGCCAACCAGGGTTGAACGGCACGTAACTCAAGGAGTACACCTCCTCATCCAGCCGGATCCAGTGGTAGCGGTCGGCAAGAAAGGACAAGGTGTACCCCAACGCCAGGCCGATGACCGTTCCGACGGCCCCAATCAGCACGCCCTGCAGCACGAAAATATTGCGGATTTGCCGGTGGCGCGCGCCCATGGACATAAGGATGGCGATGTCCTTGTGCTTCTCCATCACCATCATAATGAGCGCGATCAGGATGTTGAGCGCAGCGACGAGCTGGATCAGGCCGATGGTCACGATGGTCACGGCCCTTTCCATTTTCAGCGCATTGAGGATGGGCCGGTTCTGCTCCATCCAGTGCGTCGCCGCGAGCTTGGGGCCCGCGATCTTCTGGACCGCCGCCGCGATTTCCGGCGCGCGGTCGATCTCGCGGACCTTCATCTCGATGGAGTTGACCACGTCGGAGACTGAGAACAACTCCTGGGCGGTCTTGATGGTGGTATAGGCCCAGGTGGCATCCAGCTCGTAAAACCCCGACTCGAAGATTCCCACGACCCGAAATTGCTGCTGGGTGAAGCGCGGTCCAAAGGGTGTCAGCTCGCCTTGCGGGCTCATCACGCGCACGACGCTGTTCAGCATCATGCCGGTCATATGCGCGAGCTTCGAGCCGAGGATGATTCCAGGCAGTCCGGTGGTGCGGGCGAGGTCGTGGATATCACCTTGTTTGAGGTGGCGCAGCACGTCATTGACCTGCTGGCCGGACTTGATGTCAATGCCCTTGAGTACCGCGCCGGTGGCCTGAAGGGGCCCGGAGAGCAGGACCTGGCCATAGAGCGACGGCGCGACGCTCACCACTCCGTCGACTCTGCTGACGCGATGCGCCAGCTCCCTCCACCTCTCGATGCCGTAGCCGGGTTCTTTCTCGAGGATGCTGACGTGCGCGGTCGCACCCAGCAGATTGCGCTGCAGCGTGCCGCGAAAACCTGCATTGATGGCCAGGGCGATAATCAGAGCCATGACCCCGGCGGCCACGCCGACGATGGAAATCACGGTAATCACGGAAATGACCGTCTGCTTGCGCTTGGCGCGCAGATAACGGCGCGCCACGAACAACTCGAAGGCGCGGGTCACAGCTCGGCGCTCTGCATCGCCCGGGCGATCCCGAGCTCGCCCTCGGGCCGGAGCAGCGGGAAGAGAATCACGTCGCGGATGGAGCGCGAGTTTGTCAGCACCATGGCGAGCCGGTCGATACCAATACCCTCCCCGCCCGTAGGCGGCATGCCGTAGCACAGGGCGCGCAGGTAATCCTCATCCATGCGGTGGGCCTCTACATTGCCGCGCTCCGCCATGGCGAGCTGCATCTCGAAGCGGCGGCGCTGCTCCTGGGGATCGTTCAGCTCGGTGTACGCGTTGCCGATTTCCATGCCTGCCGCGTAAATTTCGAACCGCTCCACCATTTCCGGCTCATCCGGCTTGTTCTTCGATAAGGGCGAGGTTTCGACCGGGTAATCGAAAACGATCGTGGGCTGCACCAGGTGGGCCTCGCAGGTGCGCTCGAAAATGTCGGCGAGCTTCTCGCCCTTCGAGGGGGCGCTGGAGTGCCGCGCCAGCCACTCGAAATCGCGCAGGTTGTCCAGCGACGGTTTGTCCGGCCCGTTCCAGAACTCGAGGATGGCCTCGCGCATCGTGAACCGCCGGATATCGCCGAAATCGATGATCACTCCCTGATAATCGACCTTGGTCGAGCCCGCCACCTCGCCCGCGGTCTGCTGCAGGAGCTCGACGGAGAGGTCCATCAAGCCCCGGTAGTCGGTATAGGCCTGGTAGAACTCGAGCATGGTGAATTCGGGGTTGTGCTGGCTGGAGACGCCCTCGTTGCGGAAGTTGCGGTTGATCTCGTACACGCGCTCGAGGCCGCCCACGATGAGGCGCTTGAGATACAGCTCCGGTGCGATGCGCAGGTACAGATCGATATCGAGCGTATTGTGATGTGTGACGAAGGGCCGGGCCGCGGCGCCGCCGTAGATCGGCTGCATCATGGGCGTTTCCACTTCGAGAAAGCCGCGCTCGTCGAGCTGCCTGCGCAGTGAGGCGATGACCCTCGCGCGGCTGGCGAACACGCGCTGCACCTCGGGATTGGCGATCATATCCAAGTAGCGCTGCCGGTAGCGCGTCTCGATGTCTTCGAGCCCGTGCCATTTCTCCGGCATGCCCAGCAGCGTCTTAGCCAGGAAAAACAGCTTCTCCACGTGCACGGTCAGCTCGCCGGTGCGCGTGCGGAACAGGTATCCCTCGACGCCGATGATGTCGCCCAGATCGAGCGCCTGGTAGAGCGCGTAATCGTTCTCGGACACGGCATCCTTCTTGACGTAGACCTGCAGGCGCTCGCCGGATTGCTGCAGATGGGCGAATCCCGCCTTGCCCATGCGCCGGATCGTCTGGACACGCCCGGCGATGCGCACCGAGACACGCGGCTCGAGCTCCTCGGCCGACTTCGGCGAATACCCGGCCAGAAGTTGCGGAACGGTATGGGTAAAGTCGAAGCGGTGTCCGTAAGGCTGGAATCCGAGCGCCTGGACTTCGCGAACCCGGTGCAGCCGCTGGCGGATCAGCTCATGTTCGAGCGCCAATCATGTCTCCTGAAGCAACCATTATACGGTCGGAGCATCCTTATGGCACGGCGCTCGGCTATTATGGTTGCTCGCATGCGCGCGCCGGGCATCAGCGATTACGACGCGGTCGCCTACCCGAGCTACCCCTGGGCGCAGACTCATCCCGACCGTCTCGCCACCATGGCGACTCTGTTCGGCATGGCGCCTCCGCCCGTGGAGCGGGCGCGGGTGCTCGAGATCGGCTGCGGGGACGGAGGCAACCTGATCCCGATGGGAGTCACGCTGCCGGGGGCGCAGTTCACGGGCGTCGACCTGGCGGAGACGGCGGTCCGCCGGGGTTGCGAGATTGCCGCCGCGCTGGAGCTCCGCAATGTCCGCCTGCTTCACATGGACCTGACGGATGTCACGCAGGTGTTGGGCGAGTTCGATTACATCATCGCCCACGGGCTTTATGCGTGGGTCCCCGAGCCCATACGCGACAAGCTGCTGGAGGTCTGTAACCGGAATCTCGCGCCGGAAGGTGTGGCTTTTGTCAGCTACAACGCGCTGCCCGGCGGATATATCCGCACGATGGTGCGCGAGATGATGCTGTATCACACGCGAGGGATGGAAGAACCCGGCGCCCGCGTGGCCGCCGCCAAGGACCTGATTCGATTCCTGGCCAACGAAGCTCCGGCCGGCAAGGCGTATCGCGCGCTGATGCAGTCCGCGGCTGAAGACCTCATCGAGCGCCAGGAGGGGGCGCTCTTTCATGATGAGCTGGCCGAGACCTACCAGCCGGTCTGGTTTGCTCAGTTCGCTCGCCACGCGGCGCGCCACCATCTGCAGTACCTGTCGGAAGCTCAGCTCTTCGAGATGAGCGTGGGGGTCCTGGAGGCAGCGGCCGCGGACCGCCTCGTGCAACTCGCGGGGGATGACGTGATCGACCGCGAGCAGTATCTCGATTTCATCAAATGCCGCACCTTCCGGCAGACGCTGCTCTGCCACGAGCAGATTGGAGTGGACCGCTCGATCGAGCCGGCCCGGCTGCGATCGATGCTGATTGCATCGCCACTGCGGCGCACCGGCGGCCCAACGGATCCGGCGGCGCCGGGCGCCATGATCTTCGAGGGCTTGAGCGCCGCCAGACTGGAGACCGACTCCTCGATCGGAAAGGCGGCGTTGGTGGTGTTAGAGGAGGTGTGGCCCGATGTGCTGCCGTTCATGACTTTGCTTGATCAGGCCTGCGCACGTGCCGGCGCCGGCCGCGTAGAACCCGACGATCTCGCGAGATTCCTGCTTCGTGCGTATACAGCGAACGTGATTGAGTGTCATGTGCACTACCCGCGGATCGCGCGCAGGGCCGGGCCTCGGCCGCTCGCCAGCCCACTGGCTCGCTATCAGATCCAGTATGGATCCTTGGTGACCAACCTGCGGCACTACCCTATCAGCCTGAGAGGCGACCTTCCGGCCCGCTTCCTGCGTCTGCTGGACGGCACCCGCGACCGCGACGATCTCGCGCGCGAGATGGCGCCGCACCTGGCGGGAGAGCCCGGCTCGATTGAAGAACAGATCGACCGCAATCTGGAGCGTGTTGCCGAGCGCGCGCTTCTGCAGGAGTGAGCACCGAGCCGATACACTGGCAGCATGTCCGCGGTTTCCCGCCTCGTTAAATTCACCATCGGCGACGTCGAGCTCACCTCGGAGTGGAATGATTCCGAAACGGCTCGCCTGCTTTGGCAGGCGCTTCCCATCGAGTCATCGGGCAGCTACTGGGGCGGCGAGATTTACTTCCCTGTTCCGGTGGACGCGCCTGCGGAATCGAACGCCCAGGAGGTGGTGGAGCCTGGCACGGTCGCGTATTGGGCCACGGGCTCCTGCCTGTGTATCTTCTGGGGTCCGACGCCGGCGAGCTCGGGCACGGAATGCCGCGCCGCCAGCCCGGTCAATGTGGTCGGCCGCGTCCTGAATGCGAACGCGCTCCCGAAGCTGCAGTCCCGCCGCGTTCGTGTGGAAGTGGCGGACGAGTAGGCTGGCCAGCCTGCCGCTCGTGACACGGTGACGAAGTGCGGGCTGGCCGTAATCCTGCCGCCGGAAGCAAGCACGGAGCCCATGCGCAACGAAGTTATTGTGTGGCGGTTTCGGCGCAGAGCGCATCTATGGTGGTGCGATGATCTCCGGGGCCGGAGTTGTTCGAATGAAAGCGTCACCGCTCCGCCCGGAGGTGCTGACTTGGCGGGCCCCCGCTAAATCGCTGGTGACGTCCGTGCGGGCACTCTGGCTCTGGACCGCCGCTTTCCTGGCCGCGGCAGCACTGGCGGCAATCATGTGGGGACCCCGAACCCCCTGGCAGGACGACTCGCGCCTGGCGATCCGGCCGTCCGATCTGGCAGGGACGGTACGGCTGGTTTGGGACCCGGAGCAGCCGCCGCTCAGTGATGCACGGGTGGCGACCCTGCAAGTTCAGGACGGAGTCGAGGTGTACTACTTCCCCGTGGATGCGACCACCCTTGGCCGGGGCAGTCTCGATTACGTGCGCCGCTCCGACGACGTCCTGCTCACCCTGACGGTGTTTCGCGAAGGCCAGCCTGCGGTTGCGGCGTCGGTGCGCTCCATAGGCGCCGTTGAGCCTCCGGTCAAGACCGTGGTCGCGGAATCCAAGGTCAAAAAGTCTCGCTACCGGCCCAGGCCGCAGGGGCGCCGCGCCCGCCGGCGCTGACTGCGATCCCGAAGCAGCCTCCCCACGTTGTTAGCGGCGAGGCGCCTCGAAGTTGACCGGCGCAGGTTGGGCGGCCGCACATTTCAGTCCGGAGCACGGCCGGCGCTGACGCTTCCGGCCCGCGGCGGCCTGCGCAGCGTCCGCCGGCTTACTACAATCTCTACTAATGAACCTGCACTTGGTCCGGCTCGAGATTCCCGAGGGCGCCAATGTCATCCTCGGGAGCAGCCATTTCATCAAGACAGTCGAAGATCTATACGAGGCTATGGTCAACACGGTCCCGCAGATGAAGTTCGGTATCGCGTTCTGTGAGGCATCGGGCGCCTGCCTGATCCGGGTCGATGGGAATGACGACGCTCTCAAGGCGGTGGCCACTCGCAATGCACACGCTCTCGGCGCGGGCCACTCTTTCGTGATCGTGATGAAAGACGGTTACCCGATCAACGTTCTGGGGCGAATTAAAGAGGTGCCGGAGGTCTGCACCATCCACTGCGCCACCGCGAACGCCGCCGAGGTGATCGTGGCGGAGACGGACCAGGGCCGCGGCATTCTCGGTGTCATCGACGGCTCCCCGCCCAAGGGGGTCGAGCAGCAGGCCGACGTCGAGTGGCGCCACGGACTGCTGCGCAAGATCGGATACAAGCGATGATCGCGACCGAAGAACAACTGGACGACCTGCTTGCGCAGCCGAGCGACGCCGATATCGCGGCCATGCGCGAGCTCGAGGGCGACCTGATCCTGCTCGGCGCCGGTGGCAAGATGGGTCCCACGCTCGCGGTGCGCGCGCGCCGCGCTCTCGACGGCGCCGGCCGCCGCGACCGGGTCATTGCGGCCTCGCGCTACTCCTCGCTCGCCGCGCGGGAGCTGCTCGAAAAATCCGGAGTCGAGACCATAGCCGCGGACCTGATCGAGCCCGCCGAGGTCGCCCGGCTGCCCGAGGCGCCCAATGTCATTTACATGGCGGGCCGGAAGTTTGGCTCCGCCGGCAATGCGTCGCTCACCTGGGCCATGAACGCGTACCTGCCCGCCGTGGTCTGCGAGAAATTCCGCGGCTCGCGCATTGTTGCCTTCTCGAGCGGCAACATTTACCCGTTTGTGCCGGTGGCGTCGGGCGGGGCGTCCGAGTCGACCCCGCTCGCCCCCGTCGGTGAATACGCGCAATCGGTTCTCGCGCGCGAGCGCATGTTCGAGTATTTTTCACTGCGCAACGGCACGCCGGTTTTGCTGTTGCGGCTCAACTACGCGGTCGAGATGCGCTATGGCGTCCTGCTCGACATCGGCACGAAAGTGTTCGAGCGCCGGCCCATCGATCTGAGCACGGGCATGGTCAACGTGATCTGGCAGGGCGACGCAAACTCGGTGGCGCTGCGCGCTCTCGGGCTGTGCCAGTCGCCCCCGGTGGTCCTGAACCTGACCGGTCCCGAATCGCTCTCCGTGCGCTACGCGGCAAGCCGGTTCGGACAGATTTTTGGCATTGATCCCGTCTTCGAAGGCCAGGAGGCGCCGACCGCACTGCTGAATAATGCCGCGCGCTGCCATCGCCTGCTCGGCTACCCCAGGGTGACCGCCGAGCAGGTGATCGAGTGGACCGCGCAGTGGATCGCAATGGGCGGGCCCACGCTGGCCAAACCGACGCACTTCGAAGTGCGCGATGGAAAGTTTTGATGACTCTCCGCGAGAAGCTTTTTTCGGGGCTGGTGATCCCGGCGCATCCCCTCGCTCTCAACTCGAAGCGGGCACTGGATGAGCGCCGCCAGCGCGCGCTGACGCGTTATTACCTGGATGCGGGCGCCGGAGGCGTGGCTGTCGGCGTGCATACGACGCAGTTCGCGATCCGCGCGGCCGGCCTATACGAACCTGTCCTTTCGCTTGCGATGGAAGAGATGCGGGGGCGCGGCGTCATCGCAGTAGCCGGGGTCGCGGGGGGCACGGCACAGGCGGTCCAGGAGGCTGGCATCGCGCGCGGGTTGGGCTATGATGCTGCGCTGGTAAGCCTCGCTGCCCTCTCGAGCGCGACCATACCGGAGCTGCTCGAACATTGCCGCGCGCTGGCGCAAGTCATTCCGGTGTTCGGTTTCTACCTCCAGCCCGCCGTCGGCGGACGCGTGCTTCCGTACGAATTCTGGAGCAAGTTCGCGCACATCGATGACGCCGTCGCGATCAAGATCGCGCCCTTCAACCGCTACCAGACGTTGGACGTGGTGCGTGCGGTTGCCGAGTCCGGCCGCGCCTCTGAGATTGCTCTCTACACCGGCAACGACGACAGCATCGTCGTGGACCTGCTGACGGAATTCCATTTCCGCGGGTTGAAGCTGCGCATCGTGGGCGGCCTCCTTGGCCACTGGGCAGTGTGGACGCTAAAGGCGGTCGAGTTGCTCGAGCGGCTGCGGCGAGTGTCGGCGACGCCCGCTCTGCTCACGCTCGCCGCGGCGGTGACCGACACGAACGCGGCGTTCTTCGACGCCGCAAATCATTATCACGGCTGTATCGCGGGAATCCATGAAATCTTGCGGCGCCAGGGCCTGCTCGCCGGGCGCTGGTGTCTGGACCCGCTCGAAGAGATCTCAGCCGGGCAGATGGAAGAGATCGATCGCGTCTACGCCGCCTATCCTCAGCTCAATGACGACGAATTCGTGCGCAAGAACCTCGACCGCTGGCTACGGTAAGGGAGGTGCGTCCGCAAACGCAGGTACGGCGCATCCCCGCCCGTTTCGGGTCCCGCCGCGGTCCTCCCCAAGTACTTAGGGACTGTCAGGAAATAACCATGTCACTTCGTGACGCAGCTTGACCGAGATTGGGTCGAGTGATGGGGATTGCGCCCCATCACCCTCCCACACCACCGGACGTGCGGTTTTCCGCATCCGGCGGTTGAAACAAGCGCT
>JACOTZ010000441.1 GCA_016178155.1 Acidobacteriota bacterium | reverse complement strand
CCCGTCGCCGAGCACGGACGAACCAGAGAACCTACCACGGGAGTGCTGCGCCGGGTCTTGGCTTTCACGGAACTGAAGTTCTCCAACTCCATGATCGAAGCGTGGTGGCGCGCTCTCAAACATCAATGGCTCTTCCTCCACTCGTTGGACAGCGTCACCACGGTTCGTCGATTAGTCCGAAGTTCCGGTTCATTCTGACCGGTTCTCTGTCGCGAAGTCATTGACGGCGCATGACTTCGGGAATTCAGATCTCGTCAGGAGGCCGCTTGCTGTGTCCATGTACGTGGCGGCTGGTGGCTCGAATGGTGCTGTTTGGACTTGTACGGCGCGGCCCGACGTGGTACCGTCGCGTCCATGTTCATCGACACGGTGCCGAACCGCAACTCGCCGCCGGCGATTCTGCTGCGTGAAAGCTGGCGCGAGGGCCTGAAGACCCACAAGCGCACGCTCGCGAATTTGTCGCACTGGCCCGCGCACAAGGTCGAGCAGTTGCGGCGTGTGTTGCGCGACGAGCCGCTGGTCGCACCCGACGCGCTGTTCACTGTGGAGCGCTCCGTCCCGCATGGCCATGTCGAAGCCGTGCTGCAGGTGATTCGGCGGCTCGAGCTGGACACACTGATCGCGGCGAAACGATCGCGGGAGCGCGATTTGATCGTCGCGCTGCTCGTGGAGCGGCTGCTTCACCCCTGTTCGAAACTCGCGACGACGCGGGTGTGGAAGACGACCACGCTGGGCGAGACGTTGGGCGTGCAGGACACCGATGTTGACGAGGTGTACGCGGCGCTCGATTGGCTGCTGGCGCGGCAAACGACCATTCAACAGAAACTCGCCGCGCGCCATCTGCAGGAGGACGGGGTCGCGCTCTATGACGTGAGTAGCAGCTATTACGAAGGGCACACCTGCCCGCTGGCGCGCTACGGGCATGACCGCGACGGCCACACCGGCCGGCCCATCATCGTCTATGGCGTCCTGACCGATGGTGAGGGGCGCCCCGTCGCCGTCGATGTCTATCCCGGGAACACGGGCGATCCGACCACGGTGCCCGATCAAGTCGCGCACCTGCAGACCGAGTTTGGGATCGGGCGCATCGTCCTGGTGGGCGATCGCGGCATGCTCACCGACGCGCAACTCCGCACACTGCAGGCGCATCCCGGGCTGGGGTGGATTTCCGCCTTGCGGAGTCCGGCCATCCGCGAGCTGATCGAGAGCGGGACGCTCCAACTGTCGTTGTTTGATCAGCAACACCTCGCCGAGATCACCTCGCCCGAGTATCCCGGCGAACGGCTCATCGCGTGCTTCAATCCGCTGCTCGCCGACGAACGGCGCCGGAAGCGCGAGGAGCTCCTCGTCGCAACCGAACGCGCGCTGACGAAAATTGCCGGTGAGGCGGCGCGTCGCACAAAGACGCCGTTCGATGATGCGACCTTGGGGATCAAAGTCGGCCGGGTGATCAATCACTATAAGGTGGCCAAGCATGTCACGGTGACGATCGCCCAGGGCCGCCTGCAGTGGACGCGGAATACGGCCGCGATTCAGCAGGAAGCGCAGCTGGATGGGATTTATGTGATCCGCACCAGTGAAGCCGCCGATCGGCTGACGGCCGCGGATGCCGTCCGGCAGTACAAAGGTCTCGCGCAGGTGGAGCGCGCGTTTCGGTGTCTCAAGGGGATCGATGTCCGCGTGCGGCCGATCTATCACCGAACCGACGATCATGTCCGCGCGCACATTTTCTTGTGCATGCTGGCGTACTACGTCGAATGGCATCTGCGTCGCGCGTGGGCACCATTGCTGTTTGAAGACGAGACGCTCCCGCGCGATCGATGGACGCGGGACCCCGTCGCATCCGCACAGCCCTCGCCTGCGGTCCAGCAGAAAAAGGTGCAGCGCCAGACGCCTGATGGTCTACCCGTGCAGAGCTTCGACACGCTGCTCACCGAGCTCGCCACGCGGTGCGAAGTCACCTGTCGCCTGCGCTTAAATTCGACCGCCGCGCCGATTCGGCAGTGGCCACCGCCGACGCCGTTGCAAGCCCGGGCACTCGCGCTGCTGAAAAGTGTCCAGTAGCGGGAACGCTGAATTCCCGGATGTCATTGTGATCTCAGAAGATATCCGTCTTCATAAACCGGAACTTGGGGCTAGCCGCCTCCGCCGCCTCGATCGTCAGGTGCGCAGCGCAGGACGGCGCGTTGCCGAAATACCCGCAGTCGCGGCGACGATTTCGATTCCAACCCGTGCCCGAATCCGAGACCCGAGTGACCGCAGGCGGTCATCGCCTTCCCATCGCTTGCTGGCTTCGACGAAAAGAGCCGTCATGTTGGCATGCCTAAAGCTGCGACGCGAATTGGGCGAGCAGGCCGAGGAAGTGTCGGCCCGCGCCTGTCGTTCCCGAAGGGACGCCAGATAAGGAACTGGGGTTTTGAGCATGAACGGGACTGAGACAGGCGCCGCCGCCTGCCTCAGTCTTCGACACGTGACGCCGT
>JACOTZ010000429.1 GCA_016178155.1 Acidobacteriota bacterium | reverse complement strand
GCTCGAGCACAGCGGTCTCGCAAACCGCGCGCAGGACGACATAGGCGACGGGCACTTCGCCGCGGACGCGGTCCGGCGCGCCCACCACGGCCGCTTCGGCGACCTCGTGCTGCTCGAGCAGGAACTCCTCGATCTCACGCGGATAGACGTTGAACCCGCTGGAGATGATCACGTCGGTGGCGCGGCCCTGCAGCGTGTAGTAGCCGTCGTTGGAGCGCACGCCGATGTCGCCGGTGCGGAACCAGCCGCCGGAAAAGGCCGCCCGCGTCGCCTCTTCGCGGTCCCAATAGCCGGAGAACACGTTGGGCCCGCGAACATACAGCTCGCCGGACTCGCCGTCGCGTACCCGACCGCCGTCCGGACCGCGAATCTCGACGGACACGCCCGGCAGGGGAAGGCCGACCGTGCCCGGGCGGCGCTCCCCCGCATAGGGGTTGCTGATGTTCATGAGCGTCTCGGTCATACCGTATCGCTCGAGAATGGTGTGCCCGAACCTGCCGCGGAATTCCTCGAGCACGGGCGCGGCCAGGGGCGCCGATCCCGACACGAACAGCCGCATGCGTTCGCCGATCTGGCGTGCGGTTTCTTCAGGCCATTCGAGCATCCGCACGTACATCGTGGGGACGCCGAAGAACAGCGTGGGGCGAAAATCGAGGAACTGCGCGGATGCGCTCTGATGGTCGAAGCGCTCCAGCAGGCGCATGCGAAAACCCGCGATCAGCCAGCAGTGAAGCCCGTTGCCGAGGCCGTGTACGTGAAACAGCGGCAGCGGCATGAGCAAGCGGTCGGCGCTGGTGATCTGCCAGCAGGCGATCAGGTTCACCGCGTTCGCGGCCCAGTTGTTGTGCGTGAGCGTCGCACCCTTGGATACTCCCGTGGTGCCGGAGGTGTAGACGATGGCCGCGGGCGCATCGCCTTCGACCGGCATGGCGATGCGCTCAGCCGGCATCCGCTCCGCCTCCGCCGCCAGCTCGCCGGCGGGCCACACCGGTGCCTCGAGTTTCAGCGGATCTCGCGCGACGATAGCCGCGGGCGCGGCATCGCGGGCGATGTGCGTAATCTCGCGCTCGCGGTACAGGATATTGACAGGCACGAAGATCACGCCCAGCTTGACGCAGGCGAGATAGAGGTCGATCATCTCGATCGAGTTCGCCAGATAGACGCACAGCCGGTCGCCGGCGCGCAGGCCCCGGTGCGACAGCAGCGCCGCCATCCGATTGCTGCGCGCGTCGAGTTCGCCGAAGGTTGCGACCCGCAAGTCGCCGTCGCGGCCGTAGTATTCGAGCGCGGCTTCGTCCCGGCGGCCGGCGAGAGACAGGTGGAAGACGTGCGTGAGGTTCATGCCGGCAATCTGTAAGCAGCATCGTAGCATCCGGCTGTCCGAACCACTCTGGTCTACGCCCGCTGCCTGGCATCGTCCATGCGGTGTCGGGCGGGCGCCGTCGAGGCGGGCGGCCCCGGGCGGGCGCGGCCGCACGCTCATGGTACATTCTTTTCATTACCCTGGACGTTTCAGGGGCGCCGGCATGCCGCGCGCCCGTAACCACCAGTCATGCGGAGCCAGAAACTTCCTGCAGTCGCCGCGCCACGGAGGACTGCGAGGTTTCTGAAGAGAGGTCTTGCTGTTTGAGGAGGATTTGTGAGAGTACTTGCCATTTTTGCATTTCTCGGCGCCGCCTTCGCGGCCACGGCTGACCAGGACTATGAGGTCAACATGAAAGCCGCCAAGAGCGCGCTGGACGGAATCAGCAAAGCTTTGCAGGCGCAAGCAGGAAGCGAGCTCGCCGCCGGCGCCGAGAAGATGTCCGACATTTACCAGAAAAACTTCGCCTTCTGGACCGAGCGCAAGCAGGGCGATGCCGTCAAGCTGTCGAACGACGGCATCGCCGCGCTCCAGGCACTCAACGGCGCCGCGAAGGCCTCCAATTGGACGGAGGCCGGCGCCAGCTTCAAGAAGCTGCGCGGAACCTGCGCAGGCTGCCACGACATCCACCGCGAGAAGCTGCCCGACGGCTCCTATCGCATCAAACAGCAGTGAGACTCCGCGATAAAGTAGCGATCGTCACTGGCGCGGGCGCCGGTATCGGTGAAGCCATTGCCGTACGTTTCGCCGAAGAGGGCGCGCGCCTCGTGCTGAACGATCTCCGCGAGGACGGCGGCCGCCGGACGCAGGAGAAGTCCGGGGGCGTGCTGGTCGCGGGCGACATCGCCAGCGAGGAAACCGCTCGCCGGCTCGCCGCCGCCGCGATCGAGCATTACGGCACGATCGATATCCTGGTCAACAATGCCGCCGATTTCACGCAGAAGAGCGTGGAGAAGGCCGAGCTCGCCGACTGGCAGAAGGTGCTGAACGTCAACGTCATCGGCACCGCCCTGGTTTCGAAAAACTCGATCCCGCACATGAAGGCGCGCGGCGGCTCGATCGTCAACATCGCGTCCATGTCGGCCATCATTGCCCAGCACGATTTCGCCACCTACAACGCCAGCAAGGGCGCCCTGCTCACGATGACGCGCTGCATGGCGCTCGACCTCGCACCGCACAACATCCGCGTGAACAGCGTCTGCCCCGGCTGCATCGTGACCAGCGCATCGCACCGCGAGATCGCGCGGCTGGGCCTCACCTTTGAAGAGTGGTGCGGCCGCGTCGCGCCCAAGCACATGCTCAACCGCACGGGCGAGCCGCGCGAAGTCGCCAACGCGGTCCTGTTCCTGGCCTCCGACGAGGCGAGTTTCATTACCGCCGCCGAGCTGATGGTCGACGGCGGCTACATCCACTGGTAGAGGCCGAACCCACAGGCGAAGCGTACCGAATCCGTAACCGGGCCGGCGGGGCTTCTCCCAGCGTGCGCCCTCGCGGCCGGTTGCGGGTGCTCCTGATCATTCCCTGGCGTGTGAATGTGACCTCGGGCGGCTTCTGCATCTGTGTTGTTCGGATGCTGGTGGCCGAACGCGGCGCGCAGCTTCCGATTCCTCAGCCGCCGAGGTTCCTGTGCTCGCCAGGGAACCACACGAGTCATAGATCCGGTAAACACATTACGATGTACAATGACTCCGCTAGAGGACTCCTGGCTTACATCTGACGCTCCTGACCGTTCTCAGAAGGCTGTCAATCTGGAACGTAGTTCCGGGCATCGACGGAGGATTCGAATGAGCGTACGGTTTGCGAGGATGGGGGAAAAGATCGGCGCCGTCCTGCTGCTGGTAGTGGGCGCCGCATCGCCGGCGGCCGGCCAGTCGGCGACGGGCCTGATTATCGGAACCGTCACCGACACATCCGGCGCGGTGATTCCGAACGCCGAGATTACGATTACGCACCTGGAGACCAGTCGCACCGCGGCGGTCGCCACCAACGAGCGCGGAGAGTACGTGTCTACGCCGCTCGGTGTGGGTAGCTATCAGATCGAGGCCGCGATGGCCAGCTTCAAGCGCGCTGTCCGGCGCGGCGTTACGCTCGAAGTTCAGCAGACCGCGGTGGTCAATCTGGTCCTCGAGGTCGGTCAAATCGTCGAAAGCGTCGAAGTTGTCGGCGACGCGCCACTCCTCGAAGCGACGACCTCGACCGTGGGTAAGGTGGTGGACAACCGCCGCATTCTGGAACTTCCGCTCAACACCCGGAACGTCTACGCTCTCGTGATCCTGACGCCCGGCATCACCGGCTCGATCAGCCAGAGGTTTGACGGAATGAACTGGTCCGTCTACGGCACGCGCCGGCGGACCATGGACATCCTGAACAGATTCAGCAACCCTTACCCGGGTGGCTTGACAGCACCGTTGGGCAGCTCCGCCGGTCTGTTTTCGGCTGTGGGCGAAGAATTCCGGCCCAAGTACAAGGACGACAAAGTGCCGTGGGCGAAGCAGTGGAACGACCGCGAATAACAACGGCCGAAGCGGACAGTTGGACGGGCCTGCCCAGAGCCGCCTGACAAAGTGGTTCGACACCAGCGTGTTCACGCAACCCGCTCCGTTCACGTTCGGTACCGCCAGCGCGCGCATCCACGATGTACGCAGCCACGGCATTCGCAACTTCGATCTCTCGCTGTTCAAAGAGTTCGCGCCGCTGGAGAAGATGCGCGTGCAGTTCCGGCTGGAGGCATTGAATGCGTTTAACACCGTGCAGTTCGGGAATCCGAACACCAGCGTCACGTCTAGTTCATTCGGCCGCGTGACGTCGCAGGCGAATGCCCCAAGGCAGCTTCAGGTCGGCCTGAAGTTCCTTTGGTAAGCATCCGGCAAACCAGCGCGCCTCGGGCTGTCGCCTCTCCGGCTCGGCCCTCCGTGCGGATAGCCGGTACCGGCAAGAACCGAGCTCAACCTTCCTGCGGCAGCACTGCAAAGTGCAACGGCTGTGGAATGATACCAAAGCCAGCATACATTCGCCGGCCGCCGGCGACTGGCGGGACGCATTCCCGCGGCTGTTTTATTCGCTTCGCAAAGCCTGCATGGGGTCGACGGAGGCCGCTCGGGCGGCCGGTACATAGGCCGCGGCGATGCCGGTGATCACGAGCATACAGCAGGCGCCCGCCAGGATCAGCGGGTCTCCCGGCCGAATCCCATAGATCATGGTTCCCAGCACGCGACTGGCAGCGGCCGCGCCGGCCAGCCCGAGGACCAGGCCCGCGGCGACCAAGGACATGGCCTGCCGGAATACCAGGCCGAGCACTTCTTTGTGCGCCGCACCGAGCGCTATCCGGACTCCGATCTCGCCGCGCCGCCTCGCGACCGCATAGGACAGCACACCGTACAGCCCCGCCCCCGCCAGCAGCAGCGCGATGATGGCAAAGCCGCCCATCAACGTCGTGACAAATTGCATCTGGGCGATCGCGGCGGCCGATCGCTCTTTGCCGGTCCGAATCCCGTGGATCGCCACATGCCGGTCCAGGCTCGCCACCGCCGCCCGCGCGGCCGATTCCACCGCAAGCGGCGGGACCACGGTCCGCAGAACAACCGTGCCGAGGAACCACGGAAGCTGCTTGTAGGGGTAGTAGTAGATGGGGTCGGGATCGGCGCCGAGCGCGGCCTGTTTTGCGTCTCCGACCACCCCGACGATTTCCCGCATGGCGGGTGTTGGACCAAGCCCAGGGCGGATGCGTTTGCCAATCACGTCTTCCCCGGGGAAGTATTTACGCGCGAAGGCCTGGTTGACGACCAATATGGGCGCGGCTTGGGCGTCGTCTCGCTCGCTGAAGTCCCGCCCTTTCAGCAGCGGGATGCCCATCGCACGGAAATAGCCCGGAGTCACGATGGCCGTATCGCACCGTGGCCGGTCGGGGGCAGCCGCCGGCCGCTGTTCGATGTCGAAGGCTGCGCGCATCTGATGTCCTTCGAGCGGCAGCGGCGTGCCCGTTGCGGCCGCCTGGACCCCGGGAATGGCTCTCAGGTGCTCGAGCATCCGATCGCAGAAAGCGATCTGGCGGGTGACGTTGGGCTCGGCCAAGCCGACGTCGAAAGTCAACAGTTCGCCGGCGCGAAAGCCGAGATCACGGTGAACCAGGTGCAGAAAACCGGCTGCCAGGAGTTCCGCGGCAACAAGTAGAACCAGGCCAAGCGTGATCTGCACGACGACCAGGCCGCTGCGAAAACGATCGTGCCCGCGTGCAATGGTCCGCGCGCCTTCCTTGAGCGCGCCGGCCGGATCCGCTCGAGCCGCCTGGACGGCGGGGGCAAAGCTGAACAGCACGCTGGTCAGCACCGCCAGGGCAATCGAGAAGGCGAGCACGCGCGCGTCGATGCTCGTGTCAGAAAGCCGGGGGACACTATCGCCCGCCAGCGGCAGGACAGCTTTGAGCGCACCGAATGAAAGCAGCACTCCGCCCCCGGCGCCGAGTAGTCCCAGCGCCAGGCCCTCCGTCAGCATCTGCCGCACGATGGCCAGCCGCGAAGCCCCGAGCGCCGTCCGTAAAGCGAACTCGCGCGCGCGCTCGGCATTGCGAGCCAGCAGCAGGTTCGCCGTATTGACACACGCGATCAGCAGCAGCATTGCCACCGCTCCCGCGAGGACCAGCAGCGGCTTGAGGCTGCTCCCGGCCAGCCGCCGCAGTTCCGGCAGCACCAGCGTCCTGGCCACATTCTTGTTTCCCGGATATTGCCGAGCCAGCGCCCCGGCCAGTTGATCCATCTCGCTTTGTGCCTGGCGCGCCGACACACCCGGTTTCAGGCGGCCGATGGCATCCAGCATCCGTGCTCCTCGCTGATCGCGGGCCGTGGCGTCCTCGGAAAGCGTCACCCACAATTCGACTGCCGCGGCCTCCGCCGGAAACTGGAAGCCTGGGGGACCGACTCCGATCACCGTGAATGGAACGCCGTTGATTCGCACCGCCCTCCCCAAAATTCCCGGATCGCCGCCGAAACGGCTTTTCCACAAGCGATGGCTGAGCAGGACGGTGTGGGTTCCCGGGTTTTCTTCTTCCGGAAGGAAGCCGCGCCCCAGCGCCGGCTGCACGCCCAGCATGGGAAACAGGTCCCATGACACGATCGCGCCCGCAACCTGGATGGGCGGGAGCGAATCGGTGAGCGTGAATGCCGCGTCGCGATAGCAGACCAGGTGTTCGAAGACGCGGTTGTGTTTCCGAAAATCGAAGAAGTCCGGATAAGAAAGATGGTGCGGCGTACCGCGCTGGTCCACGGAGCGGAAGGCCATCAGCCGGCCCGGCTCGGGATAAGGAAGCGGCCGCAGCACAACCGTGTCAAGCACGGCGAAGACCGCGGCGCCGGCGCCGATTCCCAGTGCCAGCGTCAGCGCGGCTGCGGCCGTGAATCTCTTGGCTTTGCGCAACCGGGAAAAGGCTTGGCGGACGTCCTCGAGGAGCACGTAAAAGACAGGCACAGAACGCCGCTCCCGAAAATCCTGTTTCACCTGTGTGACCCCTCCGAACTGCCGCCGGGCCGCGTAGAAGGCCTCGGCCGGATCCATGCCCCGCGCGATAAAGCGCTCCTTCAGCATCTCCAGGTGGCTGCGGACTTCGTCGTCAAACTCCTGCTCGAGCCGGCGCCGGCGGAAGCTCCCCTGGATTCGCGAAAGCAGTTCGCGCAGCATGTGTTTAGTGCTGACTCCCGAGCCGCAACACCCGGCCGATCACGCCGGAAATGCGTTCCCAGCTCTCGGTTTCACGAGCCAGATGTTTGCGCCCGGCTCTGGTGATGGAATAGAACTTCGCCCTGCGATTGTTCTCCGAGGCGCCCCACTCGGAGCGGATCCAGCCCTTCTGTAAAAGCCGCAGCAGCGAGGCATACACCGTGCCCTCATTCAGCCGCAGCGTCTCCTCGCTTAATTGCTCGATGCGCCGCGCTACTCCGTACCCGTGCAGGGGCCCCAGAGCATCGAGCGTCTTCAGCACCATGAGGTCGAGCGTGCCTTGCAGCACTTCCGAGCGGTCCTTTGTCATGCCCAAAGGAGAAGGGTAGCACAATTCCTTTGCGATGGCCATAGGTCAAACCGCAGAAAATGAATTACGCAGCCATCTCATCCTCGGGCGTGCCGCCGCTGCCACTTCCCGCGGCCATGCCTCCCTTACGGAATGGATTGGATAAGCGTCGATCAGGCGGCGGGCGAGGCGCGGCTGCACTGGCGGCAGGGGACTGCAGGTTCCGGCAACCGCTCGCTCACTCTCGGTGCTCCACGCGCCGTAATCCGGGCAAACGTGTTGATCATATTGAGCCGCGCGCGTTAGCAAGGCAAGCGCTCGCTCACTCTCGCGGCTCCACGCGCCGTAATCTGGGCAACGCGTTGACCGTATTGAGCCGCGCGCGTTAGCAAGCGGTATGCAGGGGCACGCTATCGGCGGCTGAGGCGGGCGAAGGCTTCGGCGCGCTCGATGCCGGCCCAGCGACGGTCGATGCCGACCACCTCGGGGGCGCCGCCGCGGCTGCGCACGTAGACGGTTATCGTTCTGGCCGGGTCGCCGGCGTGGATGTCCGCGCCGTAATAGCCGGCGCGGCCCGCTGCTTCGGGCAGAGCGAGCGACGACGCGCCGGGTATGGGCGTTTTGGCTTCTGTTTCGTTGTCGAAGCGGAACCAGGAAACGGTGTAGCCGCGCGGCTGCTCGAAATTGTACTTGACTCCGAGGTCATCGAACTCGAGACGGCGTCCGCTGACGCGGAAGCCATCGAGAGGCAGGACTTTCGAGAACCAGGTGCGCCCGATCTTGTCACGCCGGTCGGCCAGGATCTTCGCGATATAGGCAGCGGCCTCGGGATCCGTATACTCGCCGGTTTGCACGATCGCGAGGATCTCTTCGTTCGTGAATGCCATCACCTGCCTGGCCGCCCAGAAGGCATCGTCCGGAAGGCAATTGGCGAAGGCTGGATTGTAGTAGTTGCCGGTCCACTTATCGGGCTCGAAGGTCGCGGACTCGAGGCGTCCGACGCCGCGGATGTGCGGGTAATCCGCCCTCATCCAGCGCGGGACATAGAGGCCGAACGCCGGTATGTTGACGGCGAGCTGGCCCCAACTGAACAGCGGAACGTGCCCGGCGCGCGGGCTCTTGGGCTCAAAGCTGTCGCTCCCGAAGATGGCGCCGAAATCGATCAGGTAGTGCTTGATGAAGCTGGCACCGCCTTCGGTGACGTGCGTATCGTGGGTATTGATCGATTTGGTGTCCGTGTGTTGCAGCCACGATGCAAACACGTACAGACCGCGCAAATCGCGGCGGCGCTCGTGCGGGACGACATCGTTCGGATCGTCGCTGCGGGTGCCGTGATAGCGGAAGCCATCGAGAGGCTTGCCTTTGATGAAGAAGCTGGCGAGAGCGCGGTACCGTCCGGCGGCGGGGAGCGGCGCCTTGGCGAGAATGTCGTCGATGTCCTGTTCGCGGAAGCGGCGCTTGCGCCCTTTACGGTCGATAATTTCGGCCTTCGGATCGATGGTGAGCTGGTCCCTGGTGAAGTGGACGATGTAGTTCTCAGGCGTGTTGTATCCCAGCGCGTAGAAGAATTTGGCGCCGACGGCGTCGGCGGCGGAGGCGATCTCGGGATGAGCGGCCGGGTCGAACTTGATGAGATAGCGGCGGTTCTTTGCGTCGACGATTTGGAACCCGGGCGTAATCCCCTGGCCTTTCGCCTCGACAATGCGCCATTTGCCGGCCGCCGGCGCATTCTCGTTGCCCGGCCCGCGCGCCAGCTCGGCGATGCTCATGCGCCCCGGCCGGTGGCGGTTGGTGTACCAGGCGCTGTCCGGCACCTCGCCCAGCGTGTTGACGGCGCCGGCGGGAATGGAGACGCGAGTGGTGGCCTTCTCACCCGGCTTGCCGAACTGGTTGAGGAAGTAGTCGTAGTATTCACTCAGCTTGCGGCGGGCGGCCTTGTCGACGTGCAGGGGCCGCGGCTCGCGCCACATGGGATCGTCGTCGTAAAACCTGCGCGCGCCGGCCGCGGCGGGCAAAAGCAGCGCCGCGGCCGCGATCAGAACACGTTGCCGAACTTGAACCACAGTTGCGTCCCCTCGTGACTTTTCCCTAAGTCCAAACGCAGGAAAACGTTGTTGCGTGCGTTGAAGCGCATGCCGATTCCATAGGCGCCTTCGAGATTGCGCAGATTCCATTGCGCGCGGCGCGCAAACACCTTGCCGGCATCGCCGAAGACGGCCATGTCCATGCCCGCGAAGATCTCGTAGCGGTACTCGGCGTTGAACACCAGCATGTTGTCGTCATAGAAACGAAAGCGGCGGAACCCGCGGAGGTCATCCGAGCCCCCCAGGACGGGTTGCATGTAGAACGGCACACGCTGGCCGGCGCCGGCGTCGCTCAGGACTGATTTGCCGCGCAGGGCGATGACGCGCCGCCGGTTGAGCAGCGGCAGATACTGCTGAGCTTCAAGCTCCAGCCGCCGGAACGTATGCTGGTGCAGGGTCCGATCCCAGTAGAAGCCGTAGCTCGCGGTGTAGTTTCCGCCCGAGCGCGGTCCGCCCGGAATGTCCCGCCAGTCGTACTGGGCGAAGAAGACGCTGCGCAGAAAATTAGTCTGGCGGCTGATGCCGGGCGCCTCGAGCGGAGTGAACACGCGCTCGGTGTTGACGAAGCGCCGGTCGGCGCCCGGCCCGACATTGACGGCCACGTATCCGCCGGTTGCGCCGAGGCGCATCCTCGGCAACGGCAGCAGGCCGGCGGTGGCGTCGACCGACGTGTCCTCCAGCCGGTAATCGGTGCGGCGGCTTACCGACGAGTTCGGGCCCGGGCCATAGTAGTTCATCTGCGGCAAATTCCGGCGTACGGCGAGCACCCCGGCAAATGCCTTGTTGCCGGCCAGGCGCGGAAAGTCGAGCGAGAAATCGTAGCGCTCGTAAAGGCGCGTGGAGACGCGCGCGGACGTGCTCAGGACCATGCTGCCGCCCGCGAGCTCATCCTGCAGGAACTGGGCTCCGAACGCGAACCCGCTGCCGGTCACCAGGCCGCCGAACAGGGGCCGGAGACCGTGAAAGCCATATAGAATTTTTTCAAGGATTCGATCCTCCTTGATGGCCACCATGACCGATTCCAGCCGGGAAGTAGTCTCGGGCGTGAGCTGGGCCGCTTTCTTCCGCCGCTCGGCCTCAATCTGCTCCGCTCTCGAGTCCGCTTGCGCCAACAGGGGAACGGGCGGTATCAGCATCAGGAAGGCGAGAAACGGATGGGTCATGCGCTCAGGCCAGCCAAGTCCCACAATAATGTAGAAGCCGCAGGCGGTGCTCAAGTTTCAGATCGCGACGGCTATGCGGCTGGCGGACAAGAGTTTAGGCCCACAGGCGGGCCGGGCCCGGCAGTACTTTGGGTGGCGCATCGACGGGCTTACCGGTGGTGGCCGGCGCTGTGGTTCTGCGCAAAACGACGGCTTGGGCACGAACCACTCGCTGACGCACGCGTCTCAGAACGCTCTCGTGAAAATGCAGCAGTTCCCCGCGAGGCGCGAGCAGCGATTCTTGCGCCGGAGTTAATTCGACATTCAAGGGATGCTCGCGCGAGGAGTGGAGCGCGGGATATCGGAGAGAACGGTGTCCTCGCCCTTCTGCGCGATCTCCTTCTCGAAAAATCGCACAATCAAGTCGCGGCGCGCGAGCAGCGCCGTCATCTCCTCATTTCGCAGATAAGGTTTGAGCTCTTTCATCAGCCCCGGCAAATTGAGCCGGCGCATCCCCTGTAACAGATTGTAATCGCAGCGGCGCAGCACATCGGGCCGCAACAGCGTTTTCTGGGTGCGGAACGCGCGCGTGTGGTCGATCATCCAGATCTTCCAATTCTGATCGATCAGCAAATTCTCCTGGGTGCGGTCGGTGTTATGGATGAGCTGATCGAAGACGCGGACCTTGTTGAGCTGGTCCACCCAGAACTGGTTGGCGGGCGCGCCGATCTTGCGGTCACGCCGCTCGGCTTCGGAAAACTGGAGATCATCGACCCACCAGGTGACCGAGCACGGCTTCCCGTTTACCTCGCGCTCGACCGATACCGGGACCATGTCGAGCCCGAGCAGCTTATCAAGGCGGTAGGCGGCGATGTTGAATTTGTAGGTATCGCGGAAATGCCGCTCGACGGTACCCCAGCGGCCGCGCCACACGGGCCGGTAAATATCGAAGCAGGCAATATGGGCATCGTGGGTCATGCGGCCGTCCGCCAGGGTGGCGCGGATGGTTTGGTTAATTCCGACACCTGCCGGCTTCTGGCCGACGATTTTCGCCGTTTGCAGGAACAGTTCCATGCGCTCCCGCGGGATGGCGGGAGCGGCGGGCTCGGTGACCCGCGACTTGACGGCTTCGGCAGCGGGCTGCTGCGCATCCGCACAGGCCGGAGCGGCAAGAAGCGCGAGCATCCCGGCTATACGAGCAGACACGCCTGGAGTGCGCACACCGGGAAGACGCCACCCGTGGCCGTACTGTTTCAGGGGCGCAAGGCCACGACCCAGGCCGCTCGATGGAAAGAGCAGTCGCCGCCTTCCTAAGTACCGCTGCGCTGCGCGTTTCGGTTTCGCCCGAGTAGGAAGGCTTTGGGTAAAGTTTTGTAAATTCGACACCCGGCGGAAACCTTGGCGCGGGCGTTTCCACCTTTCCATTGACGGTGCCTAACTTAATGTCCCGTTTCCTTCTCTGTTGGCTCGCCGTTCCGGCGGCGTCGGTATTCCTGCTTTCGGGAGCCGAGTACCACAGTGTTGTCCGCGCCAACGGCCTGCCTGTCCCCGGTGTCACCATCACGGCCAAGCAGGGCGACACGACGCTCGTGACCACCAGCGGTGAACAAGGCGAGTTCTCTTTCCCCGAAATTGGCGATGGGCAGTGGAGTTTCGAATTCAAGATGACCGGCTTCGAAACGATATCCAGGACGGTGGTGCTTCCCGCGGCCATGCCTTCCGCGTGGGAACTGAAAATCCTGTCGAGGGAGCGGATCCTCTCTACGCTCAAGCGCGCGACGGCGGATTCCAAAACGGCGGCTGCCGCTGCCGTGCCTGCGAGCGCGGCGCCGGCGCCTCGGCCGGCATCCCGGCAGACGGCCAACAATGTCCGTGGTGGTCCTGGATTTCAGCGGCTAAACGTCAACCAGGCGGCGGAGGCGCCCGCATTCGAAGCCGACACCGGCCTTCGCACGGAAGACGTTGCCGATCTGAGCCAGAGCGCGGCAAATTCATTCATCGTACAAGGCAGCTTGAGCAGCGCTCTTGGCATGCCGCAGCAGAACGACTGGGGCTTTGGCCCGTTCCCAATGGCGATGGGGGGAATGCACGGTCCGCAGATGATGGGCATGGGCGGACCTCCTGGAATGAATCCGGACGGTGGGGGGCTGGCGACGAATGAACCCATGGGCGCGCAGGTGGGCCCGAGAGGACCCGGCGGACCTGGCGGCTTTGCTGGTCGTCCTGGTGGACCTGCTGGTGGACCTGGCGGCTTTGCCGGCCGTCCTGGCGGACCTGGCGGCGGTCCTCCCGGCGGTCTCCGCGGGCGAGGCGGCGTCGCCGGTCCGGTCATTCGGCACGACGGTCCCGGGCGTCCCGACTGGCAGGCGCGGCGCAACTCGATGGCATTCGGCAATAATCGGCGGAACCCACGAAACCAGTACAACGGGATGGGGATGTTCAGCCTCAACGATTCCATCTGGGACGCCCGGTCGTTTTCCGTCACGGGAGCGCGGGTGGACAAGCCGGATTACTCGAACGCTCGCGGCGGCGTGATGATCGTCGGGCCTCTCCGGATTCCCAAGCTGGTCAGCGCGGACAAGGAGATTCTGTTCACGTTCAACCTGCACTTCTCCCGTGACCGTACGGGCACGGTCTCGGATCCGGTGACGATGCCGACGCCGCTCGAACGCGCGGGCGACTTCTCGCGGACGCGGGTGGGCGGGGTTCCCGTGGCGATCTTCGATCCCGCCACCGGCGCGCCCTTTCCAGGCAACGTGATTCCGGCGAGCCGGATCAGCCCGCAAGCTCCGTCGCTGCTGAGCTTTTTCCCGGAGCCAAACCTGCCGTTCGAAATCCGCAACTACCAGACCTCCTGGACAGGGTCGAGCAACTCGTATAACATCGGTTCCCGGCTGTCGAACATCCGCATCGGCAGCAAGGACCGCCTCAACGGCAACTTCGCGTACCAGGGCAGCAACCACACGACACCGAACTTGCTTGCTTTTACGGACACAGGATCGGGGCGCGGCATCAATACCGGGCTGATGTGGTCGCGGAACATCACCGCGGCTCTTATCAACAACGTTCAGTTTTCCTTTAGCCGGATGCGGCAGCAGATGCTTCCGTTCTTTTCTTATTCGCGGAACGTCGCGGCGGAGCTGGGGATTGCCGGCGTGTCGCAGCAGCCGGCAAACTGGGGGCCGCCGGAGCTGCGGTTCACCAATTACCCCAGCCTCACGGATGCTAATTTCTCGCTCAACCGCAATCAGACAGTGTCGGTCGGCGAGTCGCTGCTTATCGTGCACGGGCAGCACAACGTCAGGGTCGGCGGCAATCTTCGGCGTATGCAGATCAATCAGCTCGCGGATTCGAACGGCCGCGGAACGTGGACCTTCAATGGGTTGATGACCGCGGCGCCGGGCCTGCCGAGCACAGGCTACGACCTCGCGGACTTCCTGCTAGGGATGCCGACCACGGCTTCGATCCGCCACGGGAACCCCGACAAGTACTTCCGCAGCTCGGGCTACGAAGTGTATGTAAACGACGACTGGCGTATCCATCCGGCGTTCAGTCTGAACTTCGGTTTGCGGTGGGATTACACGACTCCGATTTCGGAAAAATACGGGCGACTGGTGAACCTGGCGATCGGGCCGTCGTTCACGACTGCCGCTCCGGTGATCGCGGCGCGGATTCACCCGGATCACAATAACTTCTCGCCGCGGCTCGGGTTCGCGTGGAGGCCTCAGGCAAATCGCTCGACCGTGGTCCGCGGCGGATATGGAGTCTACTACAACACTTCGGTCTACAACGTAATCGCCTCGAACATGGCGCAGCAGCCTCCCTTCGCACAGGTGGTCAATGCGTCCACGTCGGCGGCGGACCCGCTGACGTTCTCGCGCGGATTCCTGCTGCCTGCGAATCCGCTCGCCTCGAGCACATACGCGATCGACCCGTACTACCGCATCGGATATGCACAGACCTGGACCGTCTCGGTGCAGCATGATTTGCCTTTCTCGATGTTCGGAAGCGCGGGTTATCTGGGAACGAAGGGCACCCGGCTCGACCAGCAATTCCTGCCCAACACGGCGCCGCCCGGGGAACCTCCACTCGCGCTGCCGCGGGGCTTCATTTACGAGATGTCAAACGGAAATTCGATCTATCACGCGGCGCAGTTCCAGTTGAACCGCAGGTTCCGCAGCGGCCTGGGAGCGAACTTGTCTTACCAGTTCTCGAAGTCAATCGACAATGCGGGTACAGGCGGCCGGGGACAGGGCGGCACGCCTGTGGCGCAGAACTGGCTCGATTATTCCGCCGAGCGCGGCCTGTCGAGCTTCGACTCGCGCCACAACCTGTCGCTTGCGGCGCAGTACAGCACCGCGATGGGCAGGCCGGGCGGGACGCTGGTGAGTGGCTGGAAAGGAGCGCTGCTCAAAGACTGGACGGTAAGTTCCATGCTCACGCTGCGCTCGGGAAACCCGTTCACGGCGAGAGTGGGCGGCAGCCAGTCGCAGGTCCGTGGCACGGCCGTCGGCAATACGGTTCGGGCGGACGCGACCGGGTTGCCCATCGACGCACCGGGGATGCTATTCAATACCGCCGCGTTTTCACTTCCGCCGCCCGGCGAATGGGGAACGGCCGGCCGCAACACCATTCCTGGACCTACCGTGCTGTTCCTCAGCGGCGGCATCGGCCGGGTGTTCCGGCTTGGCGAGCGGCGCAGCGTCAACGTGCAGTTGCAGTCGCAGAACGTGTTGAACCGCGTCGTCATCACAAACTGGGGAACCATAGTCGGCGCCAACAACTTCGGCCTCGCCACCGCGGCCGCCCCGATGCGCACATTGACGCTCAATCTGCGATTCAGGTTTTAACCATGCGAACCGTTGTTGCCTTGCTGGTTGCGGGCGCGCTGGTCATGCCGGCCCAGCGCGAGATCACATTCCGGACCACGACGCAGCTTGTTGTCGTCTCCGTGTCCGCGAAGGACGAGAAGGGGAATCCGATCGAGGGACTGAAGGCTTCCGACTTCCTCGTCTCGGAAGATGGCAAGCCGCAGAAGCTGAGCGTTTTCGAGTATCAGCGCCTCGAAGATGCCCCGCCGCCGGCGCCGGAAGTCAAGCAGCGGCCGGCGCCCGGTCAGCCGCCGCCTTCGGCCCGTCCTGACGGCGAAGCACGCATCGCCCCCGCGCGTCCCCAAGAGATCAAGTACCGGGATCGCCGTCTGCTCGTCCTCTTTTTCGATCAGGCCGGCATGCCGGTCGCGGATCAAATGCGCGCGCAGCAGGCGGCGCTGCGGTTCGTCAACACCCGTCTCACGGCGTCGGACCTGGTCGCGGTAATGGTTTATGCCACCACTCTGAAAGTCCTGCAGGACTTTACGGGCGACCGCGACCAGTTGGCTGCCGTTATCCGGGGCCTGGCAATCGGTGAGACGGGGATGGAGAACGGCGCGACGGAAGCCGAGAACGAAGCGGACACGGGCGCGGCCTATACGCAGGACGATAGTGAGTTCAACATCTTCAACACCGACCGAAAGCTGGCAGCGCTCGAAACCGCGGTGCGGATGTTGGGCAGCCTCGCCGAGAAGAAGGCGTTGGTTTACTTTGCAAGCGGGATGAGCCGCACCGGGGTCGACAACCAGGCGCAACTGCGGTCGACGATCAACGCAGCCATCCGCAGCAATGTCGCCTTTTATCCGGTCGACGCACGGGGGCTGGTTGCAGCCGCTCCAATGGGCGATGCGACGCGAGGGTCGCCAGGCGGGCGCGGGATGTACTCCGGCGATTCGCAGCGGTCCTCCCGAAACAGTTTCCAGGCGCAGCAGGAGAGCCTGTACACGCTTGCCGCCGACACCGGTGGGAAGGCGCTGCTCGACCAGAACGACCTGTCGCTTGGAATCGTGCAGGTGCAGAAAGACATTTCGAGCTACTACATCCTCGGTTATTACAGCTCGAACACGGCGGCCGACGGCAAGTATCGCCGCATCAAGGTCGAGGTCGCAAAGAGCTTGAACGCAAAGCTCGATTACAGGTCGGGTTACTTCGGCTCCAAGGAGTTCCGGCAGTTCAGCGCGTCGGACCGCGAGCGGCAGTTGCAGGAAGCGCTGCTGCTCGGCGATCCGGTGACGGACCTGTCCATCGCCCTCGAGGTGAATTATTTCCGGCTGGGGCGCGACCGCTACTTTGTGCCGGTGGCGGTGAAGATTCCCGGCAGCGATATCGAGCTGGCGCGCAAAGGCGGCGCCGAGTCCACGCGCCTTGACTTCATCGGTGAAGTGCGGGACAGCCGAGGATCGATCCAGGGCACCGTGCGCGACGAGATCACGGTCAAGCTGAAAGGAGACCAGGCCGGGCAGCTATCGTCCCGCAATCTGCAGTACGACACGGGATTCACGTTGCAGCCGGGTACATACACGCTGAAGTTCCTCGCGCGGGAAAACGAGACAGGCAAGATGGGAACGTTCGAGACGAAGTTCGCGGTCCCGGACCTCACGGCGGAACCGCGACGTCTTCCAATCAGCTCCGTGGTGTTGAGCAACCAGCGCGAAAAGATTTCGGACCTACTGGCCAGCGCGGAGAAGAACCGCAAGCTGCTCGACGCCAATCCGCTGGTCCATGGCAACGAGAAGCTGGTGCCAAGCGTCACGCGTGTGTTTCGGAAAGACCAGGAGATGTTTGTGTACCTGGAGGCTTATCAACCCGCGGCGGCATCCGCGGACTTTATGCTCGCAACCGTCAGCTTCTACCGCGGGAAAACGAAGGCGTTCGAAACCGAGCCCCTGGCGATCACCGAAGGGCTGAATCCGAAAACCAAGGCCGTGCCCGTCCGTTTCGGCGTGCCCATGTCTTCGCTGCAGCCGGGCCGGTACACCTGCCAGGTGAACGTGATCGATCCGGCTGCACAGAAATTTGCCGTATGGCGCTCAACCGTGGTTTTGCTGCCCTGAGCACCATCAGACTGGCGGCAGCATGTAAGCAGCTGCGCTCTTCGCTGTTGGCGTAGATGAAAGCACCTAAACTTCCTCGGGCAAGCGACCGATACTACTGCAACCCCCGACATGCACGCCATGATCCTCAGCCTGGACGTCATCTTCCTGGCGGCCATGGCGATCGCCGTTGTTGACCTGTGTACCTGGAAAAAGCGCCGGCGCCGCTCGAGCCGGCGGCCCCTTCGAAAGCACGACATTCCGGAAGAGGCCTGATCCGCCGGCTTCGGCGTGGCGATGTCAGCGCGGCATTCGGATCGGCCTGAATTAAGCCCCACAAAAAAGTGGTTGCATCCTGCCCGGAATCGGGCTATATTGAGCAGCACAGGGCTTGCACCCTGATCCTCCTATGCGTAAGAACGGATACGTTACGGCCGATTTCGGGAGCCGAATGGCGGTGGTGGTAGGACCGGATGTCCCGTTCTTCGTTGCGATCTTCCTTACGGCCGGCGCGATTCGCATCGAGCGCTGACCTCTCTCCCGACCGCAACTGAATTCAGCGTCGTGAAAATGGCCCCGCCGAGGGTATTTTGTTCTGTGGCCCGGCGTAGTGGAGGCGCCTTTTATGGCTACAACGACGGTTGCACCGCAGCGCACTCCGATCTGGCATTCCTTGCGCGAGGCCATCCGCGGAACGCAGCAGGACTTCACCGAGGGCTCGATCAGCCGCGCCGTGTTCCTGCTGGCCACGCCGATGGTGCTTGAGATGTGCATGGAGTCGCTGTTCGCGATCGCGAATGTTTTCTGGGTGACGCGGCTGGGCGCGAACGCCGTCGCCACGGTCGGCCTGACCGAATCCATGCTCACGCTGGTGTTCTCGGTCGCGATCGGCGTGAGCATGTCCACGACGGCGATGGTGGCCAGGCGCATCGGCGAGAAAAATCCGCGCGGGGCCGCAACCGCGGCGGTCCAGGCCATCATTTTGGGCGTGGTC
>JACOTZ010000110.1 GCA_016178155.1 Acidobacteriota bacterium | reverse complement strand
TCACCCGCAGGCCTGCTTCCTGACCGCATCGGCGCTCGAGGACCTCGCCGCCAGGCTCAACATGGACCCCATCGAGCTTCTGCTGAAGAACGTGGAGTTGACGCCGCGGCCCGACACCTACAGGAAGCAATTGCTCAAAGCCGCCGAAGTGTCGGAATGGAAAAAGAACTGGCACCCGCGCGGCAGCGAGAAAGGCATGCTGCGGCGCGGCATGGGCGTCGGCTTCAACACCTGGGGCGGCGCCGGACACGCCAGCCAGTCGAAGGTGAGCATTCATCCCGATGGCTCCGTCGACGTCGAGTTGGGCAGCCAGGACCTCGGCACGGGCACGCGAACCGTGATCGCCATGGTCACCGCCGAGACGCTGGGTCTGCCGCTCAACATGGTGCGCGTGAAGATCGGCAACAATCAGTACCCGAAATCGGGTTCCTCGGGCGGCTCGACCACGGTTGGCGGCGTCTCGTCCTCGACCCGCAAGGCAGCCGTGAACGCGCTCGCCAAGCTGTTTGAAACCATCGCGCCCTCGCTCGGAGCGCCGGCCGATCAGCTCGAGGCGATCGATCAGCGCATCCGGGTCAAGAGCAACCCCGATAAAGGCATGCCGTGGCGCCAGGCCTGCCAGAAGCTGGGCGTCGCGTCCATCAGCGGCGACGGCGAGAACAACCCGCAGAATACGGGTGGGCTGAACACCTCGGGCGCTTCGGGCGTGCAGGTCGCCGACGTCACCGTCGATGTCGAGACCGGCCGCGTCACCATGAATCGGTTGATCGCGGTGCAGGACTGCGGCATGGTCATCAACCCCAAGACCGCGGAGAGCCAGATCGCCGGCGCCTGCATCATGAGCGTCTGCGCGGCCCTCATGGAGGAGCGGATCATGGACCAGCAGACCGGCCGCGTTCTCAATGCCGACATGGAGTTCTACAAGCTGGCCGGCATCAAGGATATCGGCGAGATTATCGTGCACCTGGACATCACCGAGGAGCATGATAAGCGCGGCGTGGTCGGCTTGGGCGAGCCGCCCGCAATCGCCGGCGTGGCGGCTATCGCCAACGCGGTCGCCAACGCGATCGGCGTGCGCGTGCCGAAAGTACCCTTGACTCCGCGGCGCGTCCTGGGCGCGCTGGAAGGAAGGAGAGCGTAGCCATGCAGCAATTCGAATACGCCAATCCGACAACGCTGAAAGAGGCCCTGTCGCTGCTGGGCACGAAGTGGGGCGAAGCCGACGTGCTGGCCGGAGGCACCGACCTCATCAGCCTCATGAAGGATTACGTCCACACGCCGAAGCGTGTCGTCAACATCAAGAACATTAAGGAACTCGACGGCATCCGCAAGGCAGGCGGCGGCCTGCGCATCGGCGCGATCGTCACGCTCGACGATCTGCTCGGCAATGCCACCGTGCGCCAGGAATATCCCGCACTCGCGGCGGCCGCGCGTGGCGTCACCAGCCCGCAGACCCGCAACATGGGGACGGTGGGCGGCGACCTCTGCCAGCGGCCGCGCTGCTGGTACTTCCGCCTGGGCCACGGCCTGCTCGCCATGAAGGATGGCAAGAGCCTGGTCCCGAGCGGTCAGAACCAGTACCACGCGATCTTCGGCAACGGCCCGGCCTACTTTGTCAGCGCGTCGAGCCTGGCTCCGGCGCTGGTGGCGCTGGGGGCGACGGTCAAACTTGCCTCCGCCTCCGGCACCCGTGACGTGCCGGTCGAGAAGTTTTTCGTCGTGCCCCAAAACGCCGACGCGCGGGAGATCGCGCTGCTGCCGAACGAGATCCTCACCGAGGTGCTGCTGCCGGCCGCCTCCGGCGTCCGGAATGCCACCTACGAGGTGCGGGAGAAGGACGCGATGGACTGGCCGCTCGCGACCGCGTCGGTGGCGCTGAAGATGAACGGCAACACGGTGCAGAGCGCGCGCGTGGTGCTGGGACACGTCGCGCCCGCGCCGCACGTCGCCGCCCAGGCCGAGCGCTTCCTGGCCGGCAAGTCGATTAGCGAGGATGTGGCGGAGCAGGCCGGCAAGGCAGCGGTGGCCGGTGCGAAGCCCCTCAGCGAAAACGGCTACAAGGTGAAGCTCGCGAGCGTGGCCGTGAAGCGCGCTCTGCTTTCCGCTGCCGGGAAGGCGTAATCATGGCAATGGAGCCTGCCGGCCTCACCCGGCCGGATGACGACCGCTGTGTGCACCTGCGCTGGAAAGGCATGTTCATCGACACTGTGTGGGACCCCACGGTCCCACACAGCAACGATCGCGCCTACTGGTGCCAGCATACCCAGAACTGCCTCGGGCCCGACAACCAGCTCGTGGATGAATACGAGTGCCACGACGGCCGGACCTGTTATAAGCCGCTGTAAAGGTCTCTCCACTCCCGGCGATCACGGGATTCCGCATCCGCTCGTAGTCCGGGGACCGGCGCAATTTTCCTACTGATGCCGCACGCCGGCTGAACGCGGCCTCCAGACCGGACGGCTGTTTCGACTGCACTGCCTTTGGACCAGCTTCGGCGTAATCATGCCGCTCGCAGCGAACCGCGACCACCATGATCGTAGTATCATGATAGACGTGAGCGTAAAGTTCCAGATGGTCCTGCCGGACACGCTCGCACAGCGCATCCGCCGG
>JACOTZ010000428.1 GCA_016178155.1 Acidobacteriota bacterium | reverse complement strand
AGCCACATCGGGTTATAGGGCTCGAGTACGCGCGCCATCCGCCACGCCCGGGACAGCTCGAAGAACTGCGCGTGGACATCGACGCCGATATCGACGTCCGGCCCCAGCGCTTCCCGCAGTTTGCGCAGGTGCTCGGCGCCCTCCCGCGTCACCCGGTTGTACGGGTTTGCGTTCATACCCGGCGGCTGTGTCTTGAAGGCGGTGTAGCCATACTTCTCGCGCAGGCGCACGGCGGTCTCGGAGTCGCGAATGCTCTGGTACACGCGCACCTTTTCCCGGCATTTGCCTCCGAGCAGCATGTACACCGGAAGTCCGGCGGCCTTGCCCGAGATGTCCCAGAGCGCGTGCTCGATTCCACTGATAGCCGCGTTCACCACCAGGCCGCCCGGGAAGCGGGTGAAGTTGTACATCATCGTCCAGAGGTGCTCGATGTTGCGCGGATCCTGGCCGAGAAGCCAGCTTTTGAAGTCGTTAATGCAGGCGAGAGTTGCCTCATCGGGCCCGCAGGAATAGGCTTCGCCGATTCCGTGAAAGCCCTGGTCGGTCTCGACCTTAACGAACAGGAGGTTGCGATTGCCTATGCCGAGCAGAAACGTCTTGATATCGGTGATCTTGATCGCGGGTTTGGCGCCTGCGGCAGCCTGCAGAAACGGTGCGGCGCCGGTGGCGGTTGCTGTGGAGAAGAAGTCGCGGCGGTTCATGGGTGAAGTCAGAATACAGAAGTCAGAATACAGAAGACGGAGGCTGGAAACCAGAGGGGCCTGGAGGCAGGGCCGCCGGGGCGAGACGGCGTTCAGGTTAAGAACACGCGCCAGGTTGTGACGACGAGCGCGTGGGTGACCATAGCGGCGCGAATCGACTGGGCCTGGTTGAAGGCACGGCCGTAGAACAAACCCGCAAACGCCGCGAGCAGGGCGAAACGCCAGTTGGGAAAGCCGCGGTACGGCAGGTGAACGGCGCCGAACAGGAGGGAGGCGAGCACCAGGCCGCCCGTGTCGCTCGAGAGCGCTTTGGCGAGCATCTGCTGCAGCAGCCCGCGGAAGAAGAACTCTTCCGAGAGCGCGAGCACCCACAGCACGCCGAAGAAGGTGCCGATCGCGAGCAGCAGGATGCGCAGCGACGCATCGGCCAGGCGCGGCGCTACGAATCCGAGTGCCGCCGCCAAGGCGATTCCCACGGGGAGAAACAACGCGTAATGCACAAGGCCAATCCGCCAGTCCCGCTTGCGCGGCCAGAATCCGAACCCGACTCCGGCCACCTTGCGCAACGAAAGCACAGCGAGCATTCCGTTGCGTACCCACATGCTGGCGCCGAGCAGGGCGAGCGGAACATCCTGGTGCGGCTGGGGATAGAGCCGCGGAAATACTTTGAGGAGCACGACCGCGGCCAGGAGTGCAAGGAAGAGGGCATCGGCCCACGGCTTCGGCGGCAACAGCACGTAGAAGAACGACGCGGCTGCCGCCAGCGCCAGAATGGCGGCGAGCGAGCCAAAGCGGAACAGGCCCAGCGGCGCCGCCGCCAGCAGGTACGGTATTGCGGCGCTGAGCACCATGAGCAGGGCGAGCGGGCCGGGCCCCAGCCGCTCGAGGCGTGCGCGCACCGCCGCCGTCCCCGAGGCGAAGTACATACCCGCCTCCAGCAGGAATGCAGGCAACAAGAGGAATGCAACTCCCGGCGGGATACCCTGGTCTCTAGAGAAGAGGTAAGCGGCGATGCACAGGACCGTCCAAAGGATCAGGAGCGCCGCGGCGAAGCCGCGCAGCGAGTCCAGCATCCGCTTCATCGTAGCATTCGCGCTCGCAACCGCCCCCGGCGCCGCGGTGGAGCCTCCGCCCGACCTCGTGCGGCGCGTGGCGGAGCGGGAGGCCGCCGCTCACGACGATCGCTCCGCCTACATGTACCGGCAGACGGTCATCATCCAGGAATTCAGCGACCGCGGTTTGATGGCCGGTGAGTACCGCGAGGTCCGTGACATCATCTTCCTGCCGGGCGGCGAGCGCGCCGAACAGGCGGTCGACAAACCGCGGAACACGCTCAAGCGCCTGAAGCTGACCGAGGAGGACTTCCGCGACATCCGCCAGGTTCAGCCGCTGCTGTTCACGCGCGACCGGCGCTGGAGCTACGAGGTGCAATTCCGCGGCGAGGAGACCATTGACGGCGTCGCCTGCTGGGTGCTGCGGATCCGCCCGCGGCAGATCCTGTCCGGTCAGCGGCTGTTTGACGGCCTCGCCTGGGTGGACCAGCGCGACTGTTCGATCGTCCGGCTCGCGGGCCAGGCGGTGCCCCAGATCCTCAGCACGCGGCCCGAGAAGGAAAACCTGTTCCCGCACTTCACCACGGTTCGCGACAAGGTCGGCGAGTTCTGGTTCCCGCTCCAGACCTACGCCGACGACACGCTCTACTTCTCCAGCGGACCGCAGCGGATCCGCATGGTGATCCGCTATTCGAACTACCAGCGTTTCGCTGCCGAATCGAAGATCAGCATCAGCCCGTAAGCCGCATTTTCGCCGACGATGCGGAGCCGGCCCCGCAGGCTTCCGCGCCGACTCTCAGCCGCGCGCCGGCTCGTTTCCAGCCGTTTGCGGCAGGACACCCGCGCCGCACTCGATGTGCCGTTCGAGTACGCCCGCGGGCAGCGGGTTTGCGGCGCTTCGCGCGCGATTGCATTTGCCGGCTGTTT
>JACOTZ010000427.1 GCA_016178155.1 Acidobacteriota bacterium | reverse complement strand
GCTTACAGCATACCGCGCTTAATGCAGGCTGTCAAGTGTACCAACAGACAATTACATGCCTACATAGATGAAGGGTCAAAACCGCTTGGCCCATCAAAACAAACAACCTTCCACTTATTCAGAGTCAGAACTTCGGGCTAGCGAGCGGGACCTATTTGAGAGCCGCCGTTTTGAGAGCCGCTGTCTTTGCGGGCAGCGAATGCGCCAGGGCGATGGCGGCCCAGCCTGTCCCCCACTGCGAAATCCACTGGTCGTGCCCGTAGGGGAAGCCGCCTTCGAAATACGGCTGGAATTTGGGCGCACGGCTGGCCACGTGCCACGACCCGTCGGCGGCCTGCGTCTTGAGCAGGAATGCCACCCCTTTCCGGTATGCCGCGGAGCCGGCCGCCGCGCCGGACTCGTGCAGCGCGTGGAGCGCCGTGCCGGTCGCGTATGCATCGGAAGCCAGGTAGGCGGTTTGCGCCCACCCGCCGTCGGCGCGCTGCAACGTGATCAGCCTCTTTTGCAAGCTTTGTAATTTCGCGGAATCCGTCGCGGCCCAGGTCAGGCCCAGCAACTGCAGGACACGGTCTTCGATCGTGGCGGGCTCGGCCGACGCGAGCACGCGGGCCGCCCGCGCAATGCGCTCGTCGAACTCGCGCTTGCGGGCGGGAGGCGCAAATTGCTTCAAGACGCGGATGGCGAGCGCCGTATTGGAGAACACGCTGTCGCGCGTCGGCGGCCGCAGAATGCCGCGATAGGCCCAGGATCCGTCGGCACTCTGTTGTGCGGCGAAATTGTGGACCATGGCGTCGACCGTGCGATCCGGCTGCGCGCCTTCTTCGGCCAGGGCGAACAAGGCGTACGAGAGGATTTCGGATGCCGGCGGGTCGGAACGCTCGAGCATGCCGTCGGAGGCCGCCATGAACTGCAGACGGGTGCCGCGCACCGTTTCGGCGGCCGCGGCCTCATCGACGCGGATGCCCTTCCGCCGCGCGGAGGCGACCGCGGCGGTCACCATGTTGCCGGAGTGGCAACTGACGCAGCCGCCCTCTTTGAAGCTCGTGACCGCCGAGCTCTGCAGCAGCGCCACGCTTCTTGTTAACGCGCCTCGCGCATCGGAGCCGCCCGCGGCGGCGACCGCAACGGCATCGGGCTTCGGCGCATCGATGCCCTTCGAGGCCGCCCGAATGGCGGCGACCACCCGCGGCTGTTTGAACTTGACCGCCCAGTCGAGCGCCGTCTCGCCGGCTTTCGATTTGATTTGCGTGTCGGCGCCGCGCGCCAGCAGCATGTGAATGATGTCCTGATTGGGATGATCCGTCGCCACGGCCAGCATCAAAGGCGTCATGCCGCGGACGTCTTTTGCGTTCACGTCGGCGCCGGCGTCGAGCAGCAGCCGGACCGTTTCGGTGTCACCGCCGCCGGCCGCCAGGATCAGCGCGGACAGGCTGCCGATCGCGATCGGGCCGTTCTTGACGCGCTCCGTCTCGGGCGGCGACTGCGCGTTGACATTGACGCCCGCCGCCAGCAGCCGTTTGACGATCCCCGCATTGCCGAAACTCGCCGCGGACATGAGGGCCATGGCGCCGCCCGGACCCGCGGTCATCTCAGGCCCGCCCTGGTCGAGAATAAAGTTGACCAGCGCGTTGTCGTTGGTGTCGGCGGCGGCCGCCAGCGGGTTCCGGAAGCGCGCGTCGGTTGGAAGTCCCTTTTCCGGTCGCTCCGGCATGACGCCCTTCCTCACCGCAGACTTCAGGCTGGCGCCTTTCGCCAGCAGCAGCTTGACGATTTCCAGGCCGCCGGCATGGCTCGCCGCGAGCAGCACGGGCGTATGGCCTTGCTTCGAGCGCGCGTTGACATCGGCGCCGTGCTCGATCAGCAGTTTCACCCGGGGCAAACTGTTGCTGCACCACATGAGCGCGGTCGCGTCGAAACTGGTCCGGGCATTCACGTCGGCGCCGGCTTCGATGAGGCGCCGCATCATGGCCGCGCTGCCGACCGCCGCCGCGTACATCAGGGGCGTCCCGCCGCGGCCGTCCTTCACGTTCACGCTGTCGCCGGAGCGCAGCAGCGCCTGCACCGCGGCGGCGTCGTCGCGCCGGATCGCGTCATAAAACTGGTTGCTGATGCTGGTCTCCGCCGCGTAGACCGCGACCGGAAACGCGCATACAACAGCCGCAAAAAACCGCCCCTTCCGCATCCACATAGATTCCCCTCCGGCGTGCAGATGGTCTTCAGTCGATAGGCGGGATGTCCATTTGAATCCCGGCTCCGTCGAGTATACCTCAGCACGAGCGAATCTGTAAACCGTTACAGTGGGTCCGTGTGGGTCCGTGGGTCCGTGGGTCCGCTGGGTTCCCGCAATCGTTCCGGAATACAACCTCAGGCGGAGGACACTCCCAACACTCCCGACACTCCCGCAGTGATTTCGTAAACCAGAGTTCCGGCTCTGGTTCATCGACCTGATCGCTCGCGACTTGCCAGCCTCGCCCCGCGTAGCGTCATTCTTGCAAATCTCGAAAATGCCTTGATCCGGCGGCATTCTGCCATTATAATTAG